>CAXTCQ010000026.1:0-48156 GCA_964242965.1 uncultured Calothrix sp.
AAAAGTCCAGTTTTCATAACGAGTGTTGCTTCTCCCGTGCTAACATCCAATGCAATTCCAACCACAAGCGCGGATATTCATCCTTGAATTTAGATTTGGGGTCGCGTAACAAGCAGGTGGCATTTAGACAGACAGCTTCATTTAACCCCACATATTTTGCAACTTCTCTTAGCACATCTATTTGCTCTTTTACGAAAGTAATTTTATTTTCAGGACAATAAATTGCAATGTATGGAAGAGGATTAACGCGAGGTCTTCCCCAAAAAGATTGGATAATAGTCACATAGCAGTGGCTTAATAATTCTCCTACTCTTGGGAAGGCGCGATTGATGATTCGAATGTATTCTTGAATCATTTCTTGTTCTGTAATCATAAAATCTCCATATTGATTGGGAATTGTAGAAACGCGAAATAAAGACTGTCGATTTCGCTGTCTTCAGTACACCTCTGTACGGCAATTAGGAATTAGGAGTAAATTTTATTTCCTAGCCCCTAGCCCACCTAATCCTTCGTCCCGGAATCGTACAAAAAGTTCGGCGTAACAATTTTTTACTGATGTTACTTTCATTATTTTCAAATACGATAAAATGCCGTACCAACTCGAAGAAACGCCGCTTATCAAAAATGCCTTGAATTAATACCTCTAACTCACTTTCAACCTGCGGTGCAAAATCTTCGCCATCAATTGTATGCCAAGGTAGAAAATCTTTTAACTCAAAATTAAACGTCCCAACTCGTGCCGAATCTCCGTTCTGAATTACTAGGAATACATTGTAGGAAAATAGCGATGGTATCTGTCGAAAGTATTCCTGAAGTCGTTCTTTTGCTTCTTTAAAGGTGGCAAATCCATTTTTTGGTTGAGTGGAAATAATCACCGCCACTGGTAAGCCATTAATAAAGACAACTGCATCCAAAGTATGAGTGCAATTATTGTCTACAACTGTAAATGGATGAATTACCAACCAATCATTATTGAGTAAATTTACGAAGTCCACGAGCCGTACTGTGTCGGAAAATATCTGATTGTTAACCTGATATTCAAGCTCTACACCATCTACTAAAAGTTTGTAAAAACGATGATTATTTTCAAATAAACTAAGACTCTCGTTGTAAATTAACTGACTAATAGCTTCTTTGATGGCAAATTCAGGGATACTAGAGTTAATTCGACTCAAAGCATTATGGAGGCGATTGAGCAAACATACCTCAGCATTATTGCTACGCTCTGCTTCATAACCGCACGCGATATCTGGCTCCTGCAAGACAGTGTAACCCATAACCTCAAACCAAGTGAGCATCATATCCCGCGCTGCAATCAGTGGTTTGAGGTTGCAGTGCTGAAGAAACCTTTCTGGAACTCTACTCGCTTTAAAAGTTGCGATCGCCGTAAAATGGTTCCTATATAATATCGCTGACCTTGTACGACTCATAAAACTATTCATACGTAGTGTTTAGTCAATGCAGCAGCCAACACTCAGCTTTATTTTTGGTTGGTATATTTGCTTTCATCCTATAAAGCCTGCCCATTAATTATCAAAGCTCAAATTATCTGTCAAAACTGTATCAATCGCTGCTTTTTACCAATTTAGTTGGTAGTCGATGGTGAACTTAATTTTAGGTTCACATTAATTCTGGTTTTTGAGTGCGATTATTGTAATCTAAGAGCAATGTCATCGGCAACATCACGGGCAGAACGGTATTCGGTATCAACAGGTTCGCCAAAATAGGAATCACGATGAGCGTCTACACACTCTACTATTCGGCGTGCAATCCACTCAGAACCCGCACCCTCGATTTGAGTTCCTCGTTGGATAAGGCGTGTTTTTACAGTATTGAGACTTGCCTTTAAGCAAAACACCCTAATCTCAGAATCAAAGCTTTTAATTCCCATAACAACCTCATCAAAATAGTTGCGGTTGCTAAATGTCATGGGGATAATAACTATACCAGGAACGAACCAACGATATAGTCCGGTGGCTGCGATTGTCGATTTTCTCCATAATTTTATGTGTTGAAAGTCACTCGTTCCTGTTCTTTTCAATTCGATCCACTTTGGTAAACGCATCAAGATCGATCCTGCCCATTCAGGATTGTAGATCGCGCTCCCAGAGAGGGAATTACGCAGGATTTTTGCTACTGTGGTTTTGCCAACTCCAAAGGAACCATTGAGTAATACAATCATAGTAATTTTCTATAAATTTAGCCTACAATTCTATCTCGCTCAAATACGTGCAGAAGCTGTTTCGGCATCGAAAGTTTGTTAGCCTATGGTGGCATTTGACGCTTGATTGCGATTACAGGATAAACATGAAATCTAATACTACTCGGATAAACGATGCAGCAGAAACCCGGTAACTTTACGAAACCGGGATGGGAGCCCCCTCGACTATCCTTAAGCAACAAGTATTGACATGAAACCAGATTATCAGCATTGGTTTCTTTGCCATGTTTAATAGCAATAATATGGTCACCAAAAAAACAAGCGTAAGTCTTAACAAAAAAATGAAGCAAAGTTAATGTAATTATTAATCGTCAATTTTTTGTCGCTTTATCCTAACTAATAACCCATGCTTAGGTGCAAATATCATTGCCACTACAAAAAGTAAGGTTTGTAGCACTACAATACAACCCCCAGTTGCACCATCAATGTGATAGCTAATGTACGTTCCCATCACACTAGAAAATACTCCAGAAGCCATTGCAATTAACATCATATGCTCAAAGCGATCGGTTAATAAATATGCAGTTGCACCAGGAGTTACCAACATCGCCACGACAAGAATAATTCCTACTGTTTGCAGTCCTGCAACCGCAGTTAGTGAAAGTAATGAAAGTAAAATATAATAAAGCGCTCCTGTATTTAATCCAATAGAACGGGCATGGGTAGGGTCAAAACAAAATAATAACAAATCCTTACGTAATATTGCTATAATCACTAAAGTAATTAAGCTAATAATCACCGTTTGGATAATGTCTCCATCGGAAATACCTAGAACATTACCAAATAGAATATGTGTTAAGTCTACAGCACTAGGTGTTTTAGAAACTAACACTAAACCAAGAGCAAAAAAACCTGTAAATACTAATCCAATTACTGTATCTTCTTTAATCCTTGTCATCGCTTTGATATAACCTATTGCAATGACTGAACCAACCCCAAATACAAAAGCACCTATAGCAAAGGGTATGTTTAAAACGTAAGCAATTACGACTCCTGGCATTACCGCATGGGACACTGCGTCTCCCATCAATGCCCATCCTTTAAGAGTCATGTAACAAGAAAGAACAGAACAAACAACCCCAACTAAGGCACTAATAAGAATTGCCTTTACCATAAATTCATTTTGTAGGGGCGTGGTAAACCATTGTAATAATTCCATTATATTTCCTCTTGATTCCCACGAGTTAATTGACTTTTGGTAAAGGGCAAATCACCTAGCGAACCTCCAAAAGTACGCGATAAATTTTCTTCAGTAAAGACTTCAGATGTATCGCCATATGCTAAGATGGTACGATTAATTAGAATTACCTGGTCACAAAATGTGGTAATCGATGCTAAATCGTGAGTAGAAATTAAAATAGTGTGTCCCTGTTCTCGCAATTCTAGTAACAGGTTAATCATTGTTTTTTCTGTTGTAATATCCACACCAGTAAAAGGTTCATCTAATAATAAAACCTTTCCCTGCTGTGCTAATGCACGAGCAAAAAAAGTACGTTTCTTTTGTCCACCAGAGAGTTCGCCAATTTGACGATTTCGCATATCCCACATTTGCACTCTTTCTAAACTTTGTCGCACTATTTCTTTATCTACAGGTCGAGTCATGCGAAGAAAATTCATATATCCATAGCGCCCCATCATCACCACATCATAAACACTTACCGGAAAGTTCCAATCGACTTCTTCTGACTGTGGTACATAGGCTACTAAGTTATTTTTTTGTACTTTTATAATTGGCAAACCATTAATTAAAACCCTACCCCTAACTGGCTTAACAAACCCCATAATTGCCTTAAATAGAGTTGATTTCCCAGAGCCATTCATCCCGACTAAGCCGCAAATCGATCCCGACCTAAGTTGTAAATTTGCTCCGTGTAATGCGACTTTACCGTGATAAGCAACGGTCACATTTTCAATGTCAATACTGATTGTATGCATATAATTTATGATTTATAGTTTGCAATTAGTGATTACTTAATAGTCAATAATTTCATCCTCTGTGCTACCAGAAAAACTCCTAACTTTCTTACTTTCCCTGCAAACCATTAATCAATATCGTAACGTTATGTTCAAGTAACTTGAGATAGGTAGATGCTGGACCATTAGGAGGAGAAAGGGAATCAACATAAAACACTCCGCCGAATTTTGCCCCTGTAGCTTTAGCAACTTCAAGCTGGGCTTTATTGTTTACAGTACTTTCACAAAAAACAGCCGGTACTGTATTTGCCTTAACAGTATTGATTACCTTTTCTAGCTGTTTTGGAGTCGCTTGCTGTTCTGAATTAACTGCCCAAATATATACTTCTTTCAAACCGTAATCGCGGGCAATATAAGAAAATGCTCCTTCACAACTAACCATAAACCGCTTTTCTTTTGGAACTACGGATACGGCTTTTTGTAACTTCTGGTCTATTTCTTTAATCTTCTGGCTGTAAGCGGTAGCATTCGTATTATATGTAGTTGCGTTCGCTGGGTCTAAATCTACCAGTGCCTTACGAATATTCTCTACATAAATCAAAGCGTTCTGGGGCGACATCCACGCATGAGGATTAGGCTTATCTTTATAAGCATCCTCGGCAATATTCACAGGTTGGACACCCTGGCTTAAAGTAATGTGAGTAACTTTCGCTACACTGTTGTAAAATTTTTCTGCCCAGCGTTCCAGATTTAAACCATTATCTAGAATCAAGTCTGCTTTTTGCGCTCTGACTAAATCTTTGGGAGTCGGTTGATACCCGTGTATTTCCAGCCCTGGCTTTGTTAAAGATTCGACAATCGCCTTATCCCCGGCAACGTTCTGCACCATATCGGCGATGACTGTAAATGTCGTGAGAATAACCTTTTTATCTTTTTTATCTGGATTTGTGACATTTGTTGCACCTTTAGTTGAGTTCACCTGCGACTGTGTATCGTCCGGTGTGGGAGTGCATCCCGTCAGCCAAAATCCTATCAAAAGTGCAGATACTATCGCATATTGCGGTAGATGTACTCGGTAACTCTTGAGAGTAATTTTCATCTAACTTTTTTCATAATTGTCTCATCTTTACTCTACCTTACTGTAAGTAGCATCAGTAAAAACTAGTTGCAGGTGTCCATTGGAAAATTTAACAAAGGACAGAACCGCTCTTGTGTTTTACTTGGTGAGGACTGTGAACTTTTTGAGCAGATGGCAGTTATTTGTAGAGAACGAACTAAATATCTGTACCGTATTGATTTTTTCCAAAAAATTTTACCCGAATTTTACCCCAATCATTTACCCAAACTGCGCTGAAATGGTCCAATAAAAAACTAAAAGCCCCTCAGTGAGGGGCTTCTAATGATTGATATATCGATGGCTCAGGTGCGACTCGAACGCACGACCAAGGGCTTATGAGTCCCCTACTCTAACCAACTGAGCTACTGAGCCAAAACTCTTCAACAATTCCTAATCGTAGCACAAGATATATATTCTGCCTAGCGTGCAAGTTAAATTAATTTGAGACGGCGGGGATCGAAGATACTAATTCAAAATACCCATTACTCAATTTTTAAGCATTGCAAAAGAAGCAAAAGAGGGAGCCTGACTCCCTCAACTATTTTGAACGACCAGGATGGAAACGGTCGTCCGCAAACGTTGCACTCAGCCAGGAACTAAATCCGTGCGGGTAAAAATGCAATTGGGTTAGCTGCACCCTTACCTGAAGGATGAATTTCAAAGTGGGTGTGCGGACCAGTACTAAAACCAGTACTACCCATAAGAGCGATTGTTTGCCCTTGATGGACTTGTTGACCTGGCTGTACCAAAAGCTTGCTGTTATGGGCGTAACGAGTCATGCTGCCATCTGCATGGCGAACCTCTACGAGGTTGCCGTAGCCACCTTTACTCCAGCCAGCTTTTTGGATTACACCCTCTGCCGAAGCATAGATTGGCGTGCCTGTTGCATTAGCAACATCAATACCCCTATGTGGTCTTCCCCAGCGCTGACCGAAGCCGGAAGTGAGGACACCCTTAGCAGGCCAAATATAAGCTGCGTTGATAGATGGATTATAGCCATTAGAAGGGCTAGACAAAGGAGGTGTGTTCCCGTCGATGGCTCTAGGCAAGTATCTATCAACTGCCGCCAAAGGTGGTAGTTGTGGAGATACTGCTGTCCCACGAGGCAAATTGCCAAACTGGGCAGTATTAATATTTACCGAAGGCACTGTTATCGACGTATTGCCAGCGTTACGCGAGTTATTCCAATTACGTCCAGATTGATTTGCCGCGAAATCTGGATTGATTGGTTGACCGCTGTAGTTGGGAACCGGGATTTGTACTGCCGTGTTATTCGGTCTGTATGTTGGAACCGGAATAGCGATATTATTGCGTCCGGGAATTGCAGGAATTGGGGGTATAACTACAGTGTTTTGTCTGTAGACGGGAATGCTAACTGTTGCGCTGCTAGAATCAACCGTTGTTGGAACTACTTGTCCTGACTGTTGAGCGCGATATTTTTCCCGTAACCGCTCGATTTCTGCTTTCAGGCTGTTAAGTCCGCTTGATTTCGACTGTTTATTCAGCACATTGCTGCGTGCTGACTGCATTTCGGCAAATACTGTAGGTACTGGACTATCCCCACCCATACCCAAAGCTGAAGTTGTAGTAGATGCTTGGGGAATTGTTGTCTCTCTTGCACTTGCTGATTGACTTACTGCACTTGTAACCGAATTGTTGTTAGCACCAACTGCGAACTGTGCAGGAGTTGGGACAACTACGTTTTTTGCTACCGTTGCGTTGCTTGTCGTTACAGTTGGAGCTTGCGTACTGGTGACGGGAAGTGCGGCAGGAATATTCAGCTTTTGGCTGAGTTTTAGGTCGTTAGGGTTAACAAGGTTGTTTGCCTTGATTATTTCTGAAACTGAAGTGCCGTTACGAAGCGCGATCGCGGCTAAAGTATCTCCGGATTTAACTTCATAAGCTTTTAATGCTGAAACTTCAACAGATGGAACTGGAACAACTGCTGCGGGTGGAGGCTCTAGGACTGCGGAATTTTGCACAGTACTGGATTTAGACACCGAATTGAGGTTCGACGTACTGCCAAGCGATTGCGAATAACCAGGATTTACTGCCCCAACTTGTGGTAATTTGTTCGTCTCAACAGGGCGCAATTGTGCCAGACTTTCTTTTAAACGGTTCGATTTTTGCTGTAACCGATTAATCGCAAATTCTTGCTGTGCTTTTAATTGAGCATTAACATCACTACTTTGGTTGTAAGCTGGTGATACCGTTTGTGTGATGGCAGTAAGCGATTTCGCTTGACGAGCAACACTACTGTATGAAACAGGAACTTTTACTGTTTCTGCTTGCACTTTAGCGATCGCAGAAGTAATTCGCTGTCCTTTAGTTGCTTGTTTTACCGAAACTGAACTACGCTCAGTCGCCATCTTATTGTTGATGACAGGCACATTTGCTGTACTTGCTGCAACTTGCCATTTAGCTCCAAGCCCGGACACCTGTGAAATTGCTGTTGGTTCCACGATGACAGGATTTTCCGGCACGCTCACATTATTGGAGACGGCTTGGATTCCCAGCTTGTTTGTGGGCGCAAATTTCACCGCAGTATCGCCAGCAGGAATTGCAGACGCTGTATTTTGGTTCCCTACTGGCTCTGCTCCAAGGGCTTGGTCGCTTTGCCGAGTCACCAACAGGCTGGTAGCTCCCATTGAGATTGCCAAGCCGATCATGGCGGCTTGTGTCCGCACGCGACGGTTGATTTTTAGATTTGGTGCGTTCAAATTGTCCACTGGGACATCCTCATTGGGGTTACTTTCTAACACAGCCTTCATATTGTTTTTTAATGCTCGTTTCAAAGACGACCTCCTATGATCGCTAGCGCTTAACCGATCTCGATTGTCAGTCGGATACTAGTCAATGATTTAGATCACTACGAACGATAGACCAAGATCACACTCACCAGAGATACTTAGGAAAGATTAACCCGGTTCTCCGATTTAGACAAGTTAACTCCGTTTCAAAAAAATAAATTTTTGAGTTCCTTGTCTCATTCCTCCTCATCTCCTGTGACGTTTTGCTCTTTACATTTATCGTTCGATATGCTGATTTTCGGGAAATAAACTTACAAAAACGAATTTTCGCTCTTGAATGTTTATGAACCATTAACGAGGCTCATGATTGAGTGGTGCTTTACACGCCTTACATCCTACGATAAAGCTGTAGGTATGCCCTCAATACTAAGATATTCATCGGTTACACATGCAATCAGTCTTCCTAATACGAGAATTTACGCTGATTATTCATTAAATTTCAACCGTAATAACGCGCAGGTGCTTTTACCTGACTGCTCGACGTGAGTATGCCGCGATTATGTCCAAATGCTTGATATGACTGCAATTTACCCTACTTGTTCCTGATTTTATGTTTGTGTAAATTTATAAAAAACTATGATCGATTTCAAAGTTCTCTTCACTTAATATATACAAATAACTTATATAAGCTTAACTATATATTTAAGTATAATCAACCATGCTTTTTTGACGACTTACCCTTAATGTATACTACTTCACTGAAATATTACTGAGGGAGTGAGCTTTTGTAAAAAGGAAAGTTGATGAAATCAATAAATTTGACTCGAACGTAAGTAGTTTTACGGCTATTTGGCAGCCGCACTAAACTAACTGATAAGGGATTATTGTAAATAACCTAACTGGCGACGGGCTTCAAATAAGCTGACTGCAACACTAACCGAAAGGTTTAAACTGCGTACTCCTGGCTGACTCATGGGGATGTAGAGGGTTCTATCGCATAAGCCTAGAGCATCAGCACTCAAGCCAGTAGTTTCACTGCCAAATAGCAACCAATCATTATCCAGAAATTTGAAGCTCGCGTAATTGTCGCTACCTCTTACAGTAAACCCTAAACATCGACCGCCGCGCTCCTGATGTGCCACTTTGAAAGCTGCCAACGTCTCGTGATAGTACAGTTTGACGTATTCCCAATAGTCCAAACCAGCACGTTTGAGATAGCGATCGCTTAACTCAAAGCCTAATGGGCCAACTAAATGCAGTTCTGTCTCTGTTGCCGCGCATGAGCGAGCAATATTGCCAGTATTTGGCGGAATTAGCGGATTAACTAAAACGACCTGGGGCATAATTCGTAGTCATAAATGTATGTAACAAAACAATGTGCTGCTGGTTTCCAATCTAGCTCAAGATAGAGGTCTTATATAGTTTTTATTAATACTACCTAACCGACCGCGATTGATTAGAAATTTAAAACTAATAAAAAAACTCCCAGAAGGCATAGAAACTTTCCAAGAGTGGTTAGAAATTATATTCAGAAAGTAAAGATTTGTATCCAGATTCAGTTAACCCTTGACAAATGCGCTAGATTTCTACCTACTAAACACTGACAAATCAAATAATTGCTGACGAGCAGATTTTGTCTTCTAATTCGATTTCGCGATCGCGTATTGCTGCGATTGCTTGGGTCAAAACGCAGCTAGGACTAACTCCGACTGCGTGGAGTTGCAGCCATTGCTGGGCTTCATTGCCTTCGCGCAAGATTTTTGGCAGGGGTGAGAGAAAGCAGCTAAAGCCGTTTTGTTTGGCAGTTAACCAAACCTGGTCGTAAAGTTCAGAAATCCAATCGCGGGCAGTAATAGTTCTACCGTCTTGCCAATGCTGGAGTTGAGCATCCAAACTTTTCGTTGCCGCTGCGACTTCATTTGCCGCAGTTATATCAATTAACTCTTCTGGAGTAAATTGACTTTGAGTTAACGGGTCAAGATTGGGGTTTTCGATTAGTTGTAAAAGTCTGGCTTCCAAAAATGCTGTAATTGCCAACAAAGCAATCGGGTCTGTCACCAAGTCGCAAATCCGCAACTCCAAACGATTTAAATCGTGGGGACGGTTATTACCATTCGGACGTACCGACGACCACAAATGCCGCACGTTCTGCATTGTACCTGCTGCGAGTTGTTCTTCAACCCATTCGATATGATGCGCGTGGGATGCAAATAACGGCACGCGATTCGGGGTTTGTGGGAAAAGTCCCCAACGGGTCGAATGAAATCCTGTAGTTTTACCATCTAAAAATGGCGATGCGGCACTCAAAGCTAAGAATAATGGGGCTTCGACTCGAATTAAGCGACATGCCCGCATTAGTAATTCAGGGTCGCTAATACCAACGTTGATGTGAATGCTGGCAGTAACAACCTTCGTACCGTAAGTTTGCTCAATATAATCATGATAGGGATTGCTTGGGTCGGAACGGAAGAAGCTAGAGCTTCCACCTAATGACAAAGTGCTTCCTGGAATCAACGTATAATCACCCAGTTGCTTGAGGTAATCCCGCAATTTTAGTCGAGGACGCAATAAACTACATAACAATTGTTCGTAATCATTTAAAGGTGGAGTTATGTATTCTACGTTACGGCTATCTGGTTCCCGTACAAAATCTGACAACGATGCAACAATTTTGTCAGAGAGACCAACCACATCACCATTTGGCGTGCCAGTATACATCTCAACTTCAAAGCCTTTTAATAGCACCACTTTTGTTCCCCTCGGCTTTCCTTAGCTTTTAAATTGTATCGAATTAGACGATTTACCGCCTATATATTTTGGAGGAAAGGGAGTAGGGAATAGGGAATAGGGGGAAGGGGAGAAAGGGGAGAAAGGGGAGATGGGAAGATGAGGAGATGGGGGGATGAGGAGAAAATTGCAAGTTTTGTTTCCCTACCTCCCTAGCAGACCGACTCCCTACTCCCTCACTCCCTCACAACCGATACTGCTGATAAACTGCACTAGCAGCCCGATGTACAAGAGAATGGCGATAAACTAATGATTTCATGTCGTCAGCATAACCGCCGCCAATGACGCAAGCCACAGGATAACCCGCTGCAACGCAGGTACTCAAAACTTGCATTTCGCGGCGAAAAATACCCGTGTCGGTTAAAGCTAATTTTCCGAGTTTGTCGCCAATATGAGGGTCAACTCCTGCATCGTAAAAAACTATATCGGGCTTGACATTTGATAGTAAATCTGGTAAAAAACTCGCTAAAGTTTGCAAATATTCATCATCTTCCATTCCTACTGGTAAAGGAACATCTAGATCGCTTTTTTGCTTTGTACCGGGGAAATTGACTTCGCAGTGCATCGAAAAGGTGAAAACACTGTCATCGTTTTGGAAAATGAACGCTGTACCATCACCTTGATGGACATCCAAATCGACAATGAGAATTTTTTGCGCTAGACCGATTTTTTGTAAAACGCGCGATGCGATCGCTAAATCGTTGAAAATACAAAAACCCGAACCATAACTAGGGAAAGCGTGATGAGTTCCCCCCGCAGTATTACACGCTAAACCGCATAAAAGAGCGAGTTGCGCTGTGAGAATCGTACCACCGACTGCTACACAAGTACGATTTACCAATTCTGGACTCCAAGGTAAACCAATTCGTCGCTGTGCTTTTGGGTCAAGGGTTCCTTGACAATAAGCATTAACATACTCGCATGTGTGAACTAATTCGATTAACTCTTGCGGTGGACGTGTTGGTGTGTAAAATTGTTGAGGTTGCGCTACACTATCCCCTAACAGAAGTTCGTAAAGTAACTTAAATTTTGGCATCGGGAAACGATGTCCTTCAGGTAATGGGGCAACATAATCTGGATGATAAATAATTGGCAAATCCATATTTAGCAATCGTCTACTTTTGATTTTTCTAAACTGTTATTTTTCCTTTGAGATTAATTACAATTATTTTGTCAATTTTCTGTTATCGTAGAATGTAATTCTGGCTGTTCGGTGATTTTACAAACAAGAAAATTTAAGTTTTCACACTTATATTTTATTAAATCAAGTTGAATGTGCTTCAATCTATAGATTAATTTATCGATGCTACACCAAGGTAAGTGATTTAGTAAGATGGTATCAATACCATCAATAAGCGTAATCTTCAAGTAATTCAGGGCGCAATCTAAGTTTAAAATATCAAGTATATTTTACCAGTATCGTGGAAATTGGAAATACGAGATTTTTTGATATGCGAATAAATTGGGGATAATTTCTAAATTATGAACTTAATATATTCAGCAACCGATATTAGTTATAAATTAAATTTAGGATTGGCTATGACAGCACAAATACAACAATTGATTTTGCCAGTGGTATTTTGCGTATTAGGTTTATTAGGGGGAGTAGTTGGCGACCGAATTATCTATAAAAAGGTCAAAAAACTTGTCACAAGAAAACAAATACCAGGTAGTGAAATTATTATAAATTCGCTACACCACATGACATTACTCTGGTTCGTACTAGCTGGATGTTATGCGGCAATTATTAGTTATCCCGACTTGACATCAAATGTTGACCGCACATTACAAAAAATTATTACTTTAATCTTTTTGTTATCAGTTACTTTGGTTGCTGCCCGTTTAACTGCGGGGTTTGTGACTTTATTTATTAATCGGTCAGAAGAACTTTCGGCTTCGTTAATTTCTAATATTGCCAAAACGGCTGTTTTAGTGATTGGAACATTAATTTTATTACAAACTTTAGGAATAGAAATTACACCAATTATTACTACTTTAGGAATAAGCGGTTTAGCTGTAGGTTTGGCGCTCAAAGATACGTTAGAAAATTTATTTTCGGGATTTTATTTAATCGTTTCTAAGCAAGTTAAAACAGGCGATTATGTAAAACTCGATGGCGGTCACGAAGGTTACGTTACAGACATAACATGGCGCAATCTCATTATTAAAGAATTATCAAATAACGTAATTATCGTACCTAATACGAAGCTAGCAACGGCAATTTTTACTAATTGTCATTTACCAGTTAAAGAAATTACTCTTACTGTCAATGTTGGTGTTGATTATGATAGCGACCTCGAACATGTTGAACAAGTTACGGTTGAGGTTGCTAAAGAAATTATGGAGGAAGTCGCGCCAAAACTGAAGACAAATGACCCATTTGTTAGATATCAAAATTTTGGTGAATTTAGTATCGATTTTAAAGTTTATATTCGAGTTAATGAGTTCTTTGACCAAAGAATAGCACGACATATCTTCATTAAAAAATTACATAAGCGCTTTCAAGAAGAAGGTATAAAAATTCCTTTTCCCGTGCGCGAATTGTATAACATGTCGGCTATAAATGCAAAAAATGGAGCGATTGAGACTGAATCTTAAATTTGTGAAAAAATAAACCCGGCTTTTGAACAAACCGGGTTTAGAAATCAAAAAACGTTAGGAATTATTTTTTACTACCAGGTGTGCGTCCACCTTCGTCATTACTACCACCATGCGGGCGCGAGTTGCCAGGGTTACAGCCTTCAGCACCGTTACCAATACCTTGATTACAATGGCGCTTAGGTTTGTTTTCGTCATCGTCATCGTCGCCATCAACTTTTTTATCGTCATCGTCATCGTCGCCATCAACTTTTTTATCATCATCGTCATCGTCGTCATCGTTGCCCTTCTTCACCTCGTCTTCAGTCTTGGGTTGTTCAACAGCATACTTGGAATCAATATCCGTGACTTCACCACTACTAACCAGTGCTTTATATAGTAAGGCACAGACTTCGGCGCGGGTTGCTACTTTATCAGCATTGAGGGTTTCGATATTCGGATAGTTGATGACAATACCCCGTTCAGTTAGGGCTGCGATCGCATTCCGCACGTCGCTACGAATTGTTGTAGCATCGCTATATGCAGTCAGTATCGCCTCAGTCGAGCCTGTAACGCTATAATTAAGACCGCGTGCTAGAGCTAGTAAAATTTCCAAACGCGATAGGTTTGCAGTCGGCTTAAATTCACTACTAGAAGTACCTAAAAAGCCCGTTTGATAAGCTTCGCCGATGGCGTTAAACGCCCAGTAGCCTTGGGAAACATCCTTGAATTTGAGCGCTTTACGAACTTTGGCTTTTTCAAAAGCTTGGGCAACCATTGCCGCGAATTGGGCGCGAGTAACCTGTTCGTTGGGACGGAAAGTACCATCGGGGAACCCTTCAATAATTTCCATCGCTGCCAACTCGGCAATAAAATCTTTTGCCCAGTAATTTACGGATACGTCAGAGAACTTGACTTGAATACCGCTAGCTACACCAACTTCACGGTAGTCCATCATCATCTGACCGACATCATAAGCCGAAGTCCCGTCATCGTTAACTTCATTGACTTGCACCAATTGGTTTGGTTCAGCCTTGAGCGCGGCAGCGAGGTTGGAACTAAAAGCACTCATTGACTGTCTAACTAATGCATACTCCCCTTTGGTAAAGGATGCGGGATAAACACTAGTAGTAGCGCTAGATAGTCCTTGGACTTGAAATTGCGTAACTTTAATTTCGCGGGAATTACTTACGAAAGTCACACGTTGGTCGCTAACTTGAGTAAAATAATCGTAAGTATTAGTACCTGAGTCAATATTGCCGTCGAAGTCAGTATCTAGACCATAAACGGTGCGAACAACTTTGTATCCACTTGGGTTTGCAGACAAAATCAAGTTCACAGCACTATTTGCCGACAAACATTCAAATTCGCTATAGCCAATAAAGCGATTTTGGGTATCGTACAACCGGACAACAATTCTATCGCCAGCTTTCAAACCTTTAGCAAATTTTGCTTTTTGCTTGATTTTGTATTTATAATCGCCTAAAAATCGCTCTTTGGAATAGCCTTTAGCGCGTTTCCCTTTTACAGAAATACGGGTAATAACTTCTTGGAAATTACCCGATGGCTGAAGAATAGCAAGGGTGAAACCGGGTTTTTTGCTTTTCATCCTAACTGTCGCAGTGCTAACTGTGGTACTGCGACTGGCAGCGATTCGAGAAGCACGAACTTCAGTTGTACTTGCAGCAAGAACTTCGCTACGACGTTGAACAGTAGTACGACTGGTAGCTTGTTGGCTAGTGGATTGTATTTTAAGCATAGTCGCTGTAAGTGCTTGACTCGCACTTTCATCGACGGCAATATTTCCCGATTCGTCGGTACGATAAGCCCAAGTTTGGTTGCTGCCAGCAACAATTACTTGCCAACCAGGAACCAACGCTTGCGTACACATTCGATCGGATTTCAAACCCAAGCAGCCATCTGACCAAGTTGTTTTTTCAGCTTTCAAGACCCGCAAACTAGACACTTCTACATTTGTGCGTTGTGCGATATCTTGTAAAACAGATGCTTTGACTGTTTCTGGCATTTCAGATTCGTTGGCTTCGCCAACCATATCTTGTGCCACTAGTTGCACGCTTTTAGAATCATTAAGCTTTTCTTGAATGCTGGTCGGAAATCCTGATACTGCAAACGCCGAAGCCATTGGCGAAGTCATTGCCACATAGGCAGTTGCAAAAATTACTTTACCGAAGGAAGTCAAGATTTGATTTTGCTTGTTCATCTTACAATATACCAGCCAAGGAAAACGTTAAAGAAGCAAATGCGCTTCTTCATTTAGTTATCCCGCGCTAGGTATAAAACGAACATACAATCCCTATCATCAAGGAATTTTCACAATTACCGTGATTACACAGAACTCATTAGCACAAAACAAGTTTGAAAAACACTTTTGGACATGGCAGGGTCATAAAATCCAATACACCGTGATGGGCACTGGGCGACCGTTAGTACTAGTTCATGGGTTTGGTGCTTCGATTGGGCATTGGCGAAAAAACATCCCAGTGCTTGCGGACGCTGGTTATCGAGTGTTTGCGATTGACCTTTTAGGGTTTGGTGGTTCTGACAAAGCACCGATTAATTATAGTGTGGATGTATGGGTAAAATTACTGAAGGATTTTTGGGCTGAACGTATCCAAGAGCCAGCAGTATTTATCGGTAACTCTATCGGGGCGCTTATTAGCTTGACAGTGCTTGCCGAACATCCCGAAATCGCTGCGGGTGGGGTGTTAATAAATTGCGCGGGTGGATTAAGTCATCGTCCTCACGAATTAAATCCACCCCTGCGAATTGTGATGTCGGGGTTTAATAGGTTGGTGAATCATCCGATAACTGGCAGTTTTGTATTTAATCGGATTCGCCAAAAGCATCAAATTCGACGAACGCTTTATCAAGTGTACCGCGATCGCACTGCCGTAACTGATGAGTTGGTAGATTTACTGTATCAGCCTTCGTGCGACCCTGGGGCACAAAAAGTATTTGCATCGATTCTTTGTGCCCCTCCCGGTGCAAGTCCCAACGAACTATTGCCCAAAGTTAATTTACCGTTATTGGTATTGTGGGGTGCAGCTGACCCTTGGACACCAATTAGTGGGGCAAAAATTTACGAAGATGCCTTCTCTAATGGTAAAAATATCAAAGTCGTTGCGATTCCAAAAGCTGGTCATTGTCCCCACGATGAAGTTCCAGATAAAGTGAATTCTGAAATTATTGATTGGTTAAGACAACTAGGACTTACGGGACTATTATCTTGAATATAGTTGTAGTTGTAGGTTGGGTGTAGCGTAAGCGTAACCCAACATTTAATAGTTGGGTTCCACTTACGTTCCACCCAACCTACTAGTACCCCACCACATTAATTTTGAGGGCTAATAAAATGAACCACAAAGGTCACAAAGGACACAAAGAAAGAAAAAGAAAGAAATTTCAAGTTAGGCTACCCCTGATATTTAATGTGGCGAACCACTAGTGGTTCGTGTCATTAATTTTGCGGGGTTGCTAAATCCCCGACTTCTTGGAGAAATCGGGGATTTGTACCTCACGAAAGGGTGAAAATTAATGATACGGAGTACTAGTTTATGAATATGAGAAATCTTAAGTTAAACCGAAGCTTTTTTATTTCTAGATTTATTTATAAAACTTACAAAACGCTTCCAATTTGCCCGCACGACTTTCCCATATACCAGCATATGTACGAGAATAAACGCTAAAAAAGTATAAGATAACCAAAAATGCAAACTGCGACCAACATCTACCATTGCTTGATTTTGCGGAAAGATATCGGGTAAAACAATCCCGAAAAATTTAACGTTGTTTCTTTTATATGAATTCGATAACAAGAAGCCAGTTATCGGAACTACCCACATAAAAAGATAAAGACTTGTATGTAATAAAAATATTTTCCACCATTGAGGGGTTAATTTCGGCGTGCGCTTTGTATATTTGCGCCACCACACTCGTAATAAGGTTAGAATTCGCCAGGTAAGTAATGCCATTGTCACTATGCCAATGGATTTATGAAAATCATATAAGGGGCTGCGAAGAGGTACTTCGCTTGCTAACCTTACCATTGATACGCCTGTAGTAAATAGCACTAAGTAGCAAGCTGTCATCCACCAATGTACCGACATCAAATCCTTGAATGCTGAATTCACTCTGGATATTTTAGTGGTACTAGCTGGGTATATTGAACTCATAGCACGAACTTTTTTTGACCGTTTAGATTGCTTGCTTTATATCTCTCATTATCTGCAAGTTAAGTTAACAGTCGGTGAAGATTTTATGAAAGGTTTTTAATGATTATAAATAGCCGTTAGGGTGGGCGGGTTTAAGTGATTTATTTGTATGCAAATTATAATGCTTGAGAACCCGCCCGTACAAGTTTTTGTATTTGTAATTATCGATGCTAAAGATTAATTTTCTTGTTTTGTAGTATCTTCAATATTAGGTTTATTTTCTTTGCTGGGAATATTTTCGGCAGCGAAATTATCTGCTTTTTGAGCTAATTTTTCCGCGCAATCTTCAGAAACAATAATAAATTCGGTTTCGCGTTCGGGCTTTTTTCCCCATTCGTCTAAAACATCTTTAATTAATACTTCTTGCGTCCAAATTTTAGTAACAACAGTTAGAGGTAATGCTAGCAGTAAGCCAAGGAAACCGAAGAAATTAAGGAAGAATAATTGGGCAATTAATGTCACCGCAGGTAGCAGCGAAACTTGATGCGCCATAATTACAGGTGTGATAAAATTGCCTTCGGTTTGCTGAACTAAAAAGTAAAGACCGAACACAGCAAGGCTTTTCCAGGGTGCATCTAAAAGCGCGATCGCCATTGCGGGAATAACGCTGATAGTGGGACCGAGGTTAGGTATCAAATTCATGAAACCCGCTAGTACAGCCAAAGCTAGCGCCGAAGGTATTCGTAGAATCAACAAACCAATCATGCTCATTGTCGCAACATAGAGCATTGCGATCCCAGCACCAGTTATCCACCCTTCGAGCGACACTTCGCATTTATCCAAAATGCCATCTACTCGTTGTCGATAAAATGACGGAAATAACCGTATAAATAATTTACGATACGCTTGCGGATTTGTTAAAAACATCCCTATCAAAACTAACACCAGTAAAATCTTGAGAATTGCTTCTAAAGAACCCGATAGAAATGCAAATGAACTACCCAATACACGATTTACGACAGGCATTGCTTGCTTGATTAAACTGTCGATATCTGGTATATAGGGAGACAATTGTACTGGAGTGTGAGTTTTGAGTTGGTCTAACCAATTATTAAATAGTTGTAATCCTTTGGGAACTCGATAGGTTAATTCGTGAAACTGCGTTATAAATGACGGCACTACCAACCAGAAAAAACCAATAATCACGGCGAAAAAGATAATCACTGACAAAGTTACAGCCAATCCCCTTTGGACACCAGAACGCTGCAATCGCCGAGCTAAACGGTTTAATGTAGTAGCAATTACAACTGCGGCAAATATTAGTAGTAGCACATCTCGAATTTGCCACAAGATGTATAGAGAAAGAACAATGGCAATTAAGCCGATCCACTGACCTAAATTCAAGCCCTTACCCCCGATTGGCGAATTGTAATTTGCTATCAACTTCGCTAGGTTAGCTGCAAATCAGCACTTACGACTAATAGTTGTTATTACTGGGATTCTTTATTTACTCCTAACATGGCTTCTACCTCTTCACGAGTGAGATTTGAAAATTTGTAAACTGCGATTGTTGTAATTACATCAATTATGTCATTTTTTGGTATTATAGTCGTCTCTTCTTGCTGCACCCCCTCGAACGCTTGAAGATATTATAAAAAATGGCATCGCGTCTCACTGGTAACTCTCATCGAAGCTTTTGGTGAAAAGTAATTATATTATTAAGTGCGTTTTGCTAACGCAATACGTGCCATTAATAGCGCAGCCACAATTACAGTTGGGGATAAAACCATAATTAATGCGATACCATCTTCGATGGTTGCCAAGGGCATCGCATTAGCCACTCCCGGACTGAGTATTGTGTCCTCCGACCCTATGTTTATTGGTCCCGGCAATATCGCATCAGATGGCAAAATTGCTAAACTAGGAGCAATATATTTAATTAGCATCGAAATTAGAGCCGAGAGTAAAAAAACTTTGACTACAAGCCCAAACTGGTTATTCATATAAAGTACGGCTATACGCATTTTTCTTTAGGGTAGGCACGAAAGTCAATTTTCCCATGCATTTTTACAATAAATATAATTCACATTCCTTTACAAAGTCTCTCATAATCTAGAAGAGTTAGGAGAGAGGAGTTAAGAGTTAGGAGTTATGAGTTAAGAGTTAAGAGTTAGGAGTAATAATACATAATTTACAAATAACAACTCACAACTAAGAGATCGTAATTCATAACTCATAACTCCTCACTCCTCACTCCTCACTCATAACTCATAACTCCTCACTCCTAATTCATAACTCATAACTTAAAAATTTGGAGGTTATATAAATGCCAGTTGAAACGAATAATAAAAATAAAGCCAAACCGCCGCGTTTTAAGCAGTTTGGCGGTAGCTTTGTGATTTTACTAACGCTGCTTTTGGTACTAAATTTAGTTGTACCGAGCTTAAGCGGTCCGAAATTGCCACAAGTTCCCTACAGCGATTTTATTACGCAAGTACAAGCGGGTAGAGTTGACCGGGCAGTTGTTGGTAACGAGCGGATTCAGTATTCGATTAAAGCTACAGACTCCGAAGGTAAGGAAGTCGAGCAGGTATTCCAAACTACACCTGTGGCACTTGACCTCGATTTACCAAAAATTCTCCGCGAAAACAAAGTTGAGTTTGCAGCACCCCTACCCGACCAAAACGGCTGGATTGGGACTTTATTGAGTTGGGTTTTACCACCATTAATTTTTGTTGGTATTTGGGGCTTTTTCCTCAACCGTCAAGGTGGTGGTCCCGCAGCGTTGACTGTTGGTAAAAACAAAGCTCGCATTTATTCAGAAGGCAGCACAGGTGTAAAATTTGCTGACGTAGCTGGTATTGAAGAAGCCAAAGTTGAACTCGAAGAAGTTGTTGACTTCCTCAAAAATGCTGAGAAATATACGCGCTTGGGTGCAAAAATTCCCAAAGGTGCGCTGCTAGTAGGGCCTCCGGGAACGGGTAAGACACTTTTAGCCAAAGCGATCGCTGGGGAAGCTGGTGTTCCTTTCTTCAGTATCTCTGGTTCGGAATTTATCGAGATGTTCGTCGGTGTTGGTGCTGCACGGGTGCGTGACTTGTTTGAACAAGCCAAAAAACAAGCACCTTGTATTGTCTTTATCGATGAGTTAGATGCTTTAGGAAAATCGCGTGCGAGTGGTGGTGGTTTTTACGGTGGAAACGACGAACGCGAACAAACCCTCAACCAGTTATTGACTGAGATGGATGGGTTTGATGCCAATACGGGTGTAATCATCATCGCTGCTACCAACCGTCCTGAAGTCCTCGATGCTGCATTGCGTCGTCCCGGACGCTTCGACCGTCAGGTTGTGGTAGACCGTCCCGATAAAATTGGTCGAGAAGCGATTTTGCGAGTTCATGCGCGTAACGTTAAATTGGATGCAGATGCCGATTTGGCGGTGATTGGTACGAGAACTCCTGGTTTTGCTGGTGCAGATTTGGCGAATTTGGTCAATGAAGCGGCTTTATTAGCTGCACGTCGCAACAGCGATACCGTGAAAATGGCTGACTTTAACGAAGCCATCGAACGAGTTGTAGCTGGGTTAGAAAAACGTTCTCGCGTCTTGAACGAAACCGAGAAAAAGACCGTTGCTTACCACGAAGTTGGTCACGCTATCATTGGCGCTTTAATGCCCGGTGCAGGTAAAGTCGAGAAAATTTCGATTGTACCGCGTGGAGTTGGTGCGCTAGGATACACCATTCAGATGCCCGAAGAAGACCGCTTTTTGATGGTCGAAGATGAAATTCGCGGTAGGATTGCAACGCTTTTGGGCGGTCGTTCGGCAGAGGAAACTGTATTCGGTAAAGTATCTACTGGTGCTAGCGACGACATTCAAAAAGTTACCGAATTAGCCGAACGCTTCGTAACAGTATATGGAATGAGCGACAAACTCGGTCCTGTGGCATTTGAGAAGGTGCAGCAGCAGTTTATCGAAGGATACGGCAACCCGCGTCGGTCGATTAGTCCCAAAGTCGCGGAAGAAATTGACCGCGAAGTGAAGATGATTGTTGATAATGCTCACCATGTTGCTTTGAGGATTCTCGAAGAAAACCGCGAGTTGTTGGAAACAACAGCGCAGGAATTGTTACAGCGTGAAGTTCTCGAAGGTAAGGAACTGCGAGAAAAGCTCGAAGCAGCAATTGCACCTGCGGAAATGAGCGAATGGTTGCGGACGGGTAAGTTAGATGAAGATAAACCTTTGATGCAGTCTTTGATTCATTAGTACATTTAATCTAGATAAAAATTATGCGATCGCACTCTCAAATCGGGAATGCGATCGCATTTTGTATAGAACCAATACAATTGGAGCGGCTACTGCAGCTGCCATAATATATCAGATATGATATAAACAATAGCAGTGGACGAACATGATAAACCTTTAGTGTGGTTACATGGTGAGGTCAAAACTCCTGCCTTTAGTCAAGAAGCACGGATAGAAACAGGTGTATTTCTCAGACGCTTGCAGCAGGGTGAAAATTTCGGATTACCACACTCAAGACCAATGCCCAGTATTGGAGTGCATTGTCACGAACTGCGGGTTCGGGATGCAGATAAAAACTGGCGAATAATTTACCGCATTGATGACGATGCAATTTTGATTCTTGAGGTGTTTAGCAAAACTACTAAAGCAACACCAAGCAACGTAATTGACAACTGCAAAAAACGACTTAACAAGTACGACAACAATGCACAGGATTAAATGTTATGGATGAAGCCAAAAGAAAACGTTTAGAAGAAAAAGGCTGGAAAGTTGGAACCGTCGCAGATTTTTTAGAACTGACACCGGAAGAAACTGCGCTCATCGAGATTAAACTTGCTCTCAGCCGTAACTTAAAAGAACGGCGACAAAAGTCAATGACCCAGATAGAATTAGCAGAAAAATTGCATTCAAGCCAACCCCGAATTGCCAAAGCTGAAAATGGTGATGCTTCAGTTTCTATTGAACTGCTTATTCGAGCGATTCTAGCAACAGGTGCAACCCCTCAAGAAATTGGACAAGTTATTGCACAAGTGGGGTAATTTTGATACTCCTGCCCTAAGTTCTAATTACATTAAATCTAGATAAAATTTATGTGACGCTCCCCGATCGGAGCTTTCATAGTATATCCAGTAAAAATGGATATTGAGCGCGACGATTATGGTGCAAACAAGAAAATTATTGAAAATGGAATAACAGGATTAAAGGAGTGTGTAGAATTGAAGAACAATAATAATTTTAATTCAGAAATATTTACATTAACTACGAAGGAGTCATACCCAGAGTTTGAGGCAATAGTAGAAGGCAAGGAAAAAGTTTTAGTTCTCAATTCCTAGTAAAGTAAGCGGCATTAACTGCTTGCTAAATCTATAGTTAGCAGTAATTCACTGTTTATGTAGTTTCAAGGTTATAACCAGTTGTATAATCGTAAATTTCCGATATTTTCAAAATCTTTAATATTGTTGGTAACAATAATATCAGCACGAGAACGCGCGACAGCCGCAATTAATATATCTAGCTCACCTGTTGGTCTACCAATACTTCTAAGTTCGAGTTGTATTTTGCCAAATTCTTCTGCTGCGTCTAAAGTAAATGGTTCTAATGGTAATAATTCTACAAATGAAACTAATGTATCTAAATTCCTTTGAAACTGCCCAGAACAGTAAACACCTTTGTAAAGTTCAGCAACGACAATTGTGGATAGATAGCACTGACCGAAAAAACGATTGAACCTTTGTACTGCCGAGCGATCGCCTTGGAGTAGGGCAATACAAATATTAGTATCTAGTAGATACATTAGCTTTCCACTTGGTTGTCAAGCTTTATTTCTCTGCCTCTGTAGATGTGGCGTTTGGTATCTATTTCTGTAAATATTTCTATTAATTCTGATTCATCTTTCCAGCCACCAAATAGCTGATTAAGTTTTGCTAATCTTTGGTCATCAGTCAGAATTTGTTCTCTAGTACTAGTCGAGGGAACTTCCAACTCAACTAAAATTTCTGTGTCATCAGGAATATGGTTCATTTGTTCTAACAGTTCGATAATTTGACCGCGTTTTATTGCTCTAACTTTCATTTTAAAGTTCCTCAAGAATTTTTGAGATTTTCGCTGTCAAGTGGGTTTTTTATGCCTGTTATAAATACAGCATACTCATATAAATGTAATTATTTTAATTTTATATTATTTACCCTCTCCCATCGGTAGTTGGGTCATTTTCGCGTGGTCTCAATTGGTTTTTGGCAGTAGCGATCGCGGTTCCTCACTAATTGCTTAATTATTCGTCTATTCTGAGTTTTATATGTAATCTGGTTAACCAAATAGGGATATAACTAGGCAATTATCTCTTAGAGGGTGTTTATAAATTTGGCAAAAACCTTAATTTGTCATGCTGAATGGAGTGATAGTGCAGTGTTCGCGGAGCGTTCCCGTAGCAATACTGCTCGGTTAAGAAATTGATCCCCCCA
The DNA here is from genome assembly GCA_964242965.1 of uncultured Calothrix sp. GTDB lineage: Bacteria > Cyanobacteriota > Cyanobacteriia > Cyanobacteriales > Nostocaceae > JANNFJ01. Next base: position 24,022 of record CAXTCQ010000026.1, read on the forward strand.
ACCCCCCTTTTTAAGGGGGGCTAAAAGCCTTATAAAGTCCCCCTTTTTAAGGGGGATTTAGGGGGATCAATTCTAGCAAAAAACCTTAACCGAGCAGTATTGGTTCCCGTAGGGTAGCACCTCTTGTCTACGGCAGATAAAGGAAGAGAGCTAATATTTATACTATAATTGTGTAAATTATAACTAAGGTAACTAAAGTACATACGTTAAGCTCCTCCAAAACTTTAGGAAAGCTTGCTTAAAAAACAGTGTTTGTTCGGAAACCGCTGTCTACAAAGTTGAGTTAGATTGGGCAGGCTAGGAGAACACTTGGTTAAATAAAAAACATTTTATTAATTAGATATGTTTAGAAAGCTTACGTTGGGAACTTTACTGGCATTGTCTTTTGCGCTGCCTGCACATGCCCAGTCTACCAATTGGGTAAATATCGCTAATTTTAGAGACGGAAAAAGTTTTGATGTTGATTTAAATTCGGTTGAACGATTTGATTCCGTAGTTGGATATCGTACCAGAACACGCTTACCACGTCCTGACAGTAATGGTGCTGTGGTATTTGGTTATCAACAAATTACAGATTGTTATTCAGGTGCATCACAAACACTAGAGATAGTATCCGTCAACCGACAAAACAGGGTTATTTTTAATGAACAGTATGACGATGCTCCTATAGAGCAAATAAAACGAGGAACTCTAGGACACAAAGTCTACAGTTTTTTGTGTCAGGCACAAAATGATAGCGCTATTGATTTTCAAAGAGCCTTACTACGTGCTTACACTGTGGACATTCCCAATTCAGTTTCAGAACAATTAAATGCAGTTTTTAACGCAAGGTTTAGATAGCCAAGTCACCGACATTCCCTATTCCCAAGGCGTCGGTATCAATCAATGCTCCATTACGTACAAGTAACCTGGGAGCATTCATATATTTTTTCAGATGCTTTGACGCGAATTTCGCCTGATAAAAGATTAGTTTGAAGCTTGAGAAACCTAACAAAATAGATGTTGGGTTACAGCGCATATTAATATTTTCGATTCAATTTAAATATTGTACCTGTGTCGGATTTTCAACCAGATTCTTATTAGATGTATAATTTAGTACTTTAAATTTGGTTTATTACTAAATAAGATTTACTAATAAATTTCTCAAACCATTATAAGTAGTTTGCTAAACAGTTAGATTTTGTTTTGCTCTGGGAATACTAAAAATGAACTTACAGTAATCGATGCATAGCGAAACTCAGTTTTTTCTACTTAGAAGGGCAGAGAGAATAAAAGCGAGGTAACTATTACATGACAAATAACTCAATTAAAAAGTATCTGCTGCTTGACTTAGATGGAACTTTGGTAAAAACAGCCGATAAATCCTTCAAATCCATGAAAGATGGGCAAGTGAGAACAGACTTATCGATGATTAGAATCTTTGATAAAACTATATATTTTCTCTCGCAAGCAAAAAAGCTTGGTTTTGAGTGCATAATTATTTCTGATTCACATCCTCAATATGTAAATTCGATTCTAAAAGGTTTTTTTGCAGATTATTGCTCAGATGCTTTGTCGCTAGCTGATAAGCCTAACACGTTAAAGACACTAACCTTTCTTAATAACAAAGGTATAGATATATCACAGGAAAATTGCTATATCATTGGTGACTCTTGGCTAGATATTGAACTTGGTAGAGGGCTGAATATCCCAACGATTTTAACTAAATTATATAAAGCCACAAACATAGAGGTTAGAGACGGCATTGGCGATTACTCAAAAAACATTAAAAGTGGCTCAACTTATTACGTTGAAAGCTATTCGGAAATTTTAGATATTTTGAAAAATCCTTTACAGAAACTTCTTTGTTTAGAAGCTAAGTTTAAAAATGCAACAAGCTACACATCAAGAAAACCCCAGCTTGACAGGATAGAAGAAAATTACAAAACTTTTTACAGAGTTTTGGCTAGGCAATGTAAGGGTGAATGCGATAAGTATCATGTAACAGAAAAGTACTTTGAGTTTAGCAGGGTAGATAGAAGCACACAACTATTGCACGAGATTAGAGACGCAGTTGTAACTTATATTAAGCATGTATTAGAGTATGAATCCTACCCTTGGGATATTTTTACGCATATCCCTGATAAAAGCACGACACAACCGCCAAATAAGATGAAAGAACTCTTTCATCTGGTTGTTGAACAAATTCATCAAAAAGGACAACGTATAGACTGTTTTGATGTTTTCGAGTGGAACGAACAAGTTAATTCGTCAACCCGTAAACAGCCAACAGCAGATGAGCGACGAAATTTTGTTAACGCTAATCTTAAGCTTTGCGATATAGTAGATGTTACAGATAAAAGTGTGATTGTACTTGACGACCAGTACACTACTGGAGCGACAGCGGATACTATTACAAATCAATTACGTGAAAAAGGAGCAAGAAATATTTTGTTTATTGCTTTATTTCATCTAATCACACCTGTAAACAGTAGTCAGTTTTGCCCTCGATGTCTTGTAAATGGAGTAGATAAGCAATTGCAAATAAAAATTAACAGAAATAGTGGTGAAAAATTTTACTCTTGTGTCTTACCTAAATATGGTGGTGACGGATGTGGTTACACGGAGAATATATGATAAATAAAATTTCTCAATTAAATTTAATTATCCTTGCTCTTTCTCTTTTAAAGGGAATAGGCGCTACTTTTATTAAAAGAAATTTGTTAACTCTAAAAAACAGTCAGCTTTATGACTTAGATGCCTGTATAGAGGAAAGTCTTACTAAACTTCTAGCATTATTAAACAAGAAATATTCATTTTCAGAAGTGGAAGAAGCTATTTCTAAAGTTAGAGATATATTAGCTGAATGCGATTCTCAACAAATAGGAATTACTTCGGTTGCAGATGACAACTATCCCAAAAGGCTTTTACAATTGAAAGACCCTCCATCTATACTTTACTTTATAGGAAATTTTTCTCTATTAGCAAATAAATTAATAACAGTTATTGGTACAAGAAAGCCTAATGAGCATGGAAAAATAATTGCAGAACGGGTTGGTAAATATTTTTATTCGCAAGGTTGGAGTATCTGTAATGGTTTAGCTGCTGGTATTGACTCTTTTGCAATTAGAGAAGGAGAAGATTGCTACTTTACAAATGTAGTTGGGGTAGTTGGATGCGGATTAAATGAGTCATCATTTCGATCGTTGCCAAAACAATCTGTTTTCAATATTGAGAATATTCTTACAAACAATGGTCTTGTTGTATCTGAAATGCCTCCTCTAAAAAAACAAGATACATTTTCTGTTATAAAGTCTTGTCGAATACAAGCAGGGCTTGGCTCTGGCTTAATCTTAATTCAAAGTTCTACAACTGGAGGGTCACGTTTTACGATTAAGGCAGCAGTTGAATCCGACAAGCCTATAGGTGTAGTATATCCAATTAAAATGGATATTGAGCGCGACGATTATGGTGCAAACAAGAAAATTATTGAAAATGGAATAAGAGGATTAAACGAGTGTATAGAATTGAAGAACAATAACAATTTTAACTCGGAAATCTTTACATTAACTACGAAGGAGTCATACCCAGAGTTTGAGGCAATAGTAGAAGGTAAGGAAAAAGTTTTAATTCTCAATTCCTAGTAGAGCAAGCAGCATTAATTGCTTGCTAAATCTATAGTCAGCAGTAATTCAGTTATGCTCAGATAATTTTTTCGTTCCAATGCCGAATAATCGCTGCTCCTAGCTCTTGTGGAGAAAACACGTTCAATCAAGTCATAAAAAACCAAGTTGAATAGCTCGATATTTCAGAAATTGATAGCGTCAAGCAATAGCCCTTTGTATCAAGAATAAGGCGGAATAGAAGATGGCAAACCAACTCGCATAAATAATCTTGCAAATACTTGAGAAAAATGTTCTAAGTAAGGAGATTTTAACCTCCATCGAGAGCCTAATTCAGTAGCATGTTTTAAAAGGTACTTGTAAGGTAAAGTGTACATTTCTCTAAAATTAACTACCAACGCATCTCTATTGTTGTCTGGGTTGGTTGGGGATGCAAGTAAATGCAATCCTTCAACTTTTCCTTTTAAAACATCGTTCCATCTGCCCTTTTTCGCAAATGCTGGATTAGCTTCCTCGAATTCTGAGATGAGGTTAATTGTACACACAAGTACTTGACTCACCTTTTTGTAGTCAGAGGAAACTTCAGGAAATGTCCTCAAGTATTCTTTCAAATCGCCAACAGGTAGAGGAATATCTAGCCTGTTAATATACCTAATTGATAACCTAGTAATGGCTTGTGGATGCGCTAACGATTGATATATACTCCACAGCCGAAAAGCTTCATCTCGGAATGCTTCCCAACTGTCGTAGGGAGCAAGCCTACTGAAGGTAAAGCCATCTAAACGCATTTGAAGAATCTGTTTTTGGTCATTGCTGAAAAATACATAACCAATCTGAGATTGGCTGGCTGTTGCTCCAACACTTTCACCTACAATCATCTGTCCCTGAACCATTAACACTTCTTCACGCTTTGGATACTTAGTTTGTATGCTAGAGTAGACTTGCGCTAAAACATCAAGCTTAATTCCTTGTGGAAGTTGAGCCTGTATGTCAATTAAAGCTTCGGTGATTGGAGCGCGTGAGTAGTGTTTTTGTGTTTGCATATGAATATCGTAAACTGCCTTTTCAACAAGGGCAACGCAGGTTACACCACCTTTACTATATAAAAATAATCTAACTAGAGCGATCGCATTCCATCGATACAATTGTACAGTCACAACCCCCACCAATGAATCCGGGTATGAATTTATCTCGCGCACAGACGCAGAGGCGCAGAGAGTAAGAGCTTTAATATACCCCATTTCTAATTTTATACTTTAATTCAGCAACGCCGCTTTTTTTATATTATGGATTAATCCTCTGGAATCTAAGCATCTGCGTTAGATTAAAATTAAATCTCAACAGAGGTGCGAACGTGAAAATCAAACATGCTATCAATCTCAGCAAAGCACTGACCTTTGTATTCATTTTGGCACTAATGTTTGTCTACCAAAATTTTACGCTTGGTGCTTGGGTTTATTTGGCGCTTCATGGCACTTACGGGATTTTGTGGTTGTTAAAAGACCGTATTTACCCGGATAAACAATGGGAACAAGAAGTTCCTATTGCACAGGGTATTTTTACTTTTTTCCTAGTTTGTCTGTATTGGATAGCTCCGTTTATTTTGATTAGTAGCGGCACTATACCATCACTTCCATTGGTTGCAGCCGCAATTTCTATCAATATTTTCGGCGTATTTTTGCACTATGCTAGCGACGCTCAAAAATACTATACGCTCAAATATCAACGCGGGTTAATTACAGAAGGCTTTTTCGCTCGTTGCCGCAATACAAATTATTTGGGAGAGGTCTTAATTTATTTTTCTTTTGCGATGCTGACACAACATTGGTTGCCATTTGTGATTTTGGGCGGTTTTATTTTCGGTATGTTTGTGCCAAATATGCTCAAAAAAGACCAATCGCTTTCGCGTTATCCTGAGTTTGCTGAGTATAAAAATCGCTCCGGGTTATTGTTTCCAAGCTTATTTACACCAGCTACTGCTAATTCTGACAAAACAACAGGTTCGCAACAGGTTTGAGAAATCGATCGGTATATGACTATTTACATCAATATTTGACGTATTTCCACAGCATGTAGGGGACGATACCCAAATGCCCCTACGCAGGGTTTTTATCGATAAGTAAGGGTGGGATGTGGGAAAGGGTGGGGGAACCCCACCCCTACTCTGTATTCTCTTTAACTCCTAACTCTTAACTCCTAACTCTTAACTCTTAATTAGTATTTCTACCAAAGGTATGAGCCGTAAAGTACTGGTTTTTTGTTAAGTATTGCGGTGAAGTAATAACGAGCAATTATGCAAATTCAGACACCTGACTGGGTAAAAAACGCGATTTTCTACCAAATTTTCCCCGATCGCTTCGCAAAAAGCAAGCGATCGCATAAACGAATGCAAAATCTCACTTGGGAAGATTGGGAAGCAATACCAACGCTGCAAGGGTATAAGGGAGGGGATTTATGGGGAATTCTCGAACAGTTGGATTACATCGAATCCTTGGGAATTAACGCAATTTATTTTACGCCCATTTTTCAATCTGCCAGCAATCACCGCTACCACACCCACGATTATTATCAGGTTGACCCGATGCTAGGTGGTAATGAAGCGTTTCGAGAGTTACTTGATGCAGCGCACGCACGCGATATCAAAGTTGTTTTGGATGGAGTTTTCAATCATTCGAGTCGCGGATTTTTCTTTTTCCACGACGTATTAGAAAACGGTCCGCATTCACCTTGGGTAAATTGGTTTAAAATTGAAGGCTGGCCCCTTGCACCCTATACAGGGGAAACACCTGCAAATTATGGTAGCTGGGGAGGAAATCGGGCGTTACCTGAATTTAACCACGATAACCCGGAAGTGCGCGAATATATCATGGAAATTGCCGAATATTGGATTAAATTTGGCATTGATGGTTGGCGGTTGGATGTACCGTTTGAAATTAAAACACCGGGATTTTGGGAAGAATTTCGACAGCGGGTCAAAGCAGCTAATCCAGAAGCCTACATTGTCGGCGAAGTTTGGGGTGATTCACGACAATGGTTAGATGGTAAGCAATTCGATGGTGTGATGAATTATTTGTTCGCAGGACCCACCATCGCATTTGCAGCAGGCGATCGCGTAGACTTAGAACAAGTCCAAAGCCGCGACTACAAGCCGTATCCGCCCCTTTTCGCTGCCGAATACGCTGCAAAAATTGAAGAATTACTCAAATTCTACCCTTGGGAAATCCAGCTTACCCAATTAAACTTACTCGCAAGTCACGACACCGCACGCTTGATGTCAATTGCTGGTAATGACATACGCAGTGTCGAATTAGCGACATTACTACTAATGACATTTCCCGGTGCCCCTAGCGTCTACTATGGCGATGAAGTCGGCTTGCCAGGAGCATTAGACCCAGATTCGCGTCGAGGTTTTCCCTTAGAGTCTAACTGGAATCAGGAAATTTTAAAATATCACCGCGATTTAATCGCTTTACGTCACGCTTACCCGTGCTTGCGTACAGGGAATTACGAAATTCTCTATGCTCAAGGAGCAGCCTACATCTTTGCGCGAACTTTAGGAACCGAAGAATTAATGATTGCGGTTAACGTTGGTACTGCGGAAGCAAAAGCCCATTTAGAAACCGTAAATTTGCAATCTCAACCCAATAAACTCTTATTTGGCAATGCTGAAATTGAGTGGAATGGTGAAGGAGAATCTCAACAACTTTCCTTAACTCTTCCTCCACGCACGGGATGCATCTTGGGTGTTGGTTAAACTATAAATGAGTATGGTGTGCCTTGCTCACCATACTCACAAAGGAATAATACGATTAGAAGGGGTGCGATCGCGCCCCATCTAATCGTATTATTTAGATAATTAACCTAATGAACTACCTGCTTTCTTAAGTAAAGAACCTAATTCTTCCACTTCCTTGCTACCAGCAGCAGCAGATGAAGTCTTTTCAGCAAGGCTGCCTAATAGTTTGCTTAGTGACTCAGGAGTTGCGCTACCATTTTTTAGAGCTGTCTTGAGTTGACCGAGAAGAGTAGCAATTTCAGGTGCGGCATCCTTAAGATCCTTTTCCCAACTTTCGATGTTGCTTACTGCTGCTTCGGCTGGAATAGAAGTCAAGCCACCTTTCAATGCTGAGATGGTTCCATTTAAATCGGCTGCCATTGTAAATTCCCCTAAAGTTTATTTACGTTTTCAGAAATTTTCACAGTGTTAACAGCATCAATTACTGCTTTTTAGAGCTAATTTCAATGTCTTCATTAACAGGATGGCATGGTTCATGACAGCCTTCTTCTAAAGACCAAGTTCTATTAGCAGTATGTGTGATGCTTACTGTAAATTTTCTTAACAAACAATAATAATGTTATTAATTTTACAAAATTACTGTATCTGTCTATAGGAAGAGTATTAGTATATATGAATACATTTTTTGTCAGATACCGCGAAAAAACAAACTGTGCCACTCTGTAAAAGCCTAGAAACCCGCTTTTTTCAAGGAACCGGGTTTCTACGGGTTTGTAATTTTTATAACTTAGTATCAAACCTTTGCATAAAAAACATTTATTCTGCTGCAACCATTACTGGTATCAACACAGCATCGATAACATGGATTACGCCGTTGTCGGCAAGAATGTCGGTTTTAAGAACATTGGCATCATTTACTTTGATTTTGCCGTCGGCAGATTCAATTGCCAAAACCGAACCTTCGACAGTTGGTGCTTCAGTAATTTGTGCTAAGTCGTCACTTCTGACATCGCCAAAGACGACATGATACGCGACAATCCGCTTGAGTTTGGGGATATCTTGCAGCAGCGATTCTAAAGTTCCTTCGCTTAACTGGGCAAAAGCATCATCAGTTGGTGCAAAAACTGTGTAGGAACCAGGAATATTACTATTGAGAATATCTTCGTCGAGTTTGGTAGCTTTAACGGCTTTAATGAGTGTATTGAAGTTTCCGGCTTTAATAGCAGTTTCCAGAAGGTTAGACATGCGCGAACTTTGTTTCATTTTAGTGTTACAAATTACTTATAGATAGCCAAACAGCTATCAACCTCTATCGACAGAAAGGTTGCAGGCAATTTCATATAAACCCGTATATCGAAAAGGTACTGTTAAACTGGTTAATGACCCTAAAAACCACTAACTATGCTCAAGCGTTCTAAATTCGAGACAACGCAATCTCAAATCAGGCATCGCGCTGAAGAATTGATTAGCGCTGCTTCAAATCGCTATCGAATTACAGTTCAGGTGGCAAATCGTGCTAAACGTCGGCGTTATGAAGATTTTGATAATACAGACGATGTGATGATGAAGCCTGTATTGCGGGCAATTATTGAGATGTCTGATGAGTTGACCCAACCAGAAATCATTGGCGAATTGTAAGATGTAGTCCATAGTTGAAAGTGTAAAGCTGTCATGCAGCTTGCACTTTCAAAAAAATAATCGGGAGTAGGGAGTAGTCCATGTGGAGTAGTGGCAAGAGAAAACTTCTTTCTTCAATCAACCATTTCTTATTTTTTCTATATCCAGCACGCCGAATTGTATACTCAGCGCTATTAATGGTAGTTATGAGTATCGTGCTTTTGAGTGCGGATAGTAAATCAACTTACATGGGTTCAAGTTCAAGTTTATTTGGTATGCAGCCAGTAATGGCTCAACGTGTAAGCGTTGGCGACGTTTGGCAGAAAATATATCAGCAATTACCCGATTTTCCGAAAGAAAATAGTTATACCAGTAAAGAGGGCGGTATTGCGGAAAATAACACTTTAGTTAGTCGCATGATTCAATATCATGTGTATGCTAAAGGACGTGCCCCAAATTACCGTTTCGATTGGAAACTGACGCTAGCAGATTATCTTGGTATCAACGAACCAATGTATGATAATGCCTATCCAGGTGCTGACTCATTAAGACAAAATCCATTAGATAGCGATCGCGCTGCAATCAAAAAACTCTCTCGCAGTCAACGCGATGCTTTGGTACAAGCTTTAGTTAATGGTTTTAGTAGGAGTTAGGAGTTAGGAGTTAGGAGTTAGGAGTTAGGAGTTATGAGTTAAGAGTTAGCAGTTAGCAGTTAGAAGTTATGAGTTAAGAGTTAGAAGTTAAGAGTTAGAAGTAATAAGTTATGAGTTATAAACTATTAATTAATCTTCCTTACTCTCTACTCCCTCCACTCCCCCAAAATGGAACGTGTTCTTAAAAGTGGTATTAATTGGCGTATTGGTTGGAATCCATCTGCACCGAAATTTAAAGGGTTGGTGGGTACTGATGATTGGGCAATTGAATTAACTGAAGCCGAATTAGATGACTTTTGTCGGTTGTCTGCACAACTTGCCGAGACGATGCAGCAGCTTGCAGGTGAATTAATGGATGAAGAAAAAATTGCGATGGAAGCGGAAAGCGATTTAATTTGGATGGAAGTAGAAGGGTATCCCCATGCTTACAGCTTGCGGTTTATTTTGAATTGCTCTAGAGGTGCAGAAGGTAGCTGGAATGCTGCGGCTGTTCCTGGATTGTTGCAAGCTGCCAGCACGCTCAAGGTTTTTTAAGTCTCACTGCTATTTTTCTTTGAGCTTGTGTTATAATCGTTTAGTTCGACTAAATGGAGTTTAGATTTACAGTTAATGAATCTAAAGCCGTTTTTCGGGGCGTAGCGCAGCTTGGTAGCGCGCCACTTTGGGGTAGTGGAGGTCTTGGGTTCAAATCCCAACGTTCCGATTTGCAAAAACTTTAGGAGTAATAGTTGTGTGCAAGTTGCATAACTAAGTTTGTACTGCCAAGTTAGAGCTAACGACTTCAACCTATCTTTTTGACTGGTTTTGATTTTTTGCGATGCCACCACATCATAAACCCAGTTAAAAATAAAATTAAAGGTGCAAGTCCTACGAAAACATAAAAAATGCGTGTAAATACTCCACCAAAGGTACCGTAGTGTAATGGTTCAAAAGCAGCAAGCATACTTTCTCCCCGTGACTGCTTGCGACTATCGACGACACGTAATAATTGGCCACTATATCTATCTAGATACACCCCACTTTGCCCGTAAAATATTGTTTCATAAGCTTGGCGCTTTCGAATATAAACAGCATCATCGGGTTTGCTGGGAATGCTTACTGAAAAAGTGGTTGCATTGGGAAAGATGGTATTTGAATTTTCCAATAATTCAGATAGTTGTAAGGGAGATTGACCTGGAATTACTTTGGAGGTAACTTCTGGTAATTGAGGAGTAAAAGTAGCTGCGTAGATAACAGGATAGGAAAAATCCGAGAAATTCCAACAGAAACCCGTGAAAGCTGTAAGGGTAAGAAAAACTGTTGCGATAATTCCCACAACTTTGTGAATATCAAAATTAACTCGTTTGGGATGTGCATTCCATTTAATTTTGAATCCAACAATAAGTTTTCGCCAACCTGTCCATAGAAATAGTCCAGTTAGATTGAGAATGAATAAAAGTAACCCTGCAAAGCCAACAATAATTTCACCAATTCTACCTGCAAGCAACCCATAGTGGAGTTTGAGAATAACCCGTTCAATACTGGAATCTGATTCCATCCAACCCATAATTTTACCCGTATAAGGATGGATAAATAATCGAGTTAGTTGATTGGTTACATCAAAAAATCCGACTTGATAAGGTAAGGTGGGGTTTGCAGGTAATCTGATTGAGTCGAATGTTAGGTCAGGTCGATTCCCAATTGCAGATTTGGCTGTTTCTGCAACCGCATCAATTGAAACCATCTTTTCTTGTGGTGTTATGCGTCCAACTTGCTGGGTAATTATAAATTGCTCAATTTCTGGTTTGAAAACCAAAAGGCTACCCGTTAACCCTATAAAAACCAGTAATAAACCTACTACTAAACCGATATAACGGTGCAAAATAAAAGCAAGGTTGCGGAATTTACGCGATTTCATTACGGATGCCTCTTAGTTTATTCAAAATCAAAACTTGACAGATACAGTTCCTAAAACAGTAAATGGTGCGCCAGGAGTCAGCAAAAACCCTGTAGAATCGTAATATTTGGTATCAAATAAGTTTTTGAAACTTAAACCAACTTGGTAGTTTGGTTGCCGATAGAAAATTGTGGCATCGGTTCGGACGTATGATGGAATTGTAATGGTGTTAGGCAAAGTCGCTTCCTTGTCTCCGACAAAAAATACTCCTCCACCAATACCGAAACCTTTTAAACTACCTTTTTGAATTTCATAGGTTGTCCACAAACTAGCGCTGTTCCTTGGTGCGTTAGATAATCTATCCCCTACTGGCAAGCTATTATCTTCACTAACAAAAGTATCGTTGTGACTATAGGATGCAATGATATTCCAACCTGGTAAAATTTCACCAGCAATGTCTAATTCAATGCCGCGACTTTTCACCTCTCCCGCAGCGATGGAAAAGGGAGAGTCAATATTGTTAATATCCGTTGTCGCAACGTTAGATTTAGTAATTTCATAAGCTGCTAATGTTGCTGCTAGTTTCCCATCAAAAAGTTCGCCTTTAATCCCTACTTCGTATTGGCTGCTGCGTTGAGGTTCTAATGGTTCTCCAGTAGCAGTTACAGAAAATGCATCTGGTTTAAAAGCACGGCTGTAACTAGCATAAATTGATAAAGGTTTTAAGGGTTGATAAACTAATCCGATACGCGGTGAAAATGCTTCATAATAACGTCGTGTAATTTCTGGGTCGCTCCCATTAATCAAGTCAGGTATAGTCTCATCTTGGAAACGGACAAAATCGAATCTTCCCCCTAGTAATAATTTGATATTTGGTAGTAGTTTCACTTGGTCTTGTAAATAGATTCCAACTCGATTAGTCGTACTTTCACTTTGATTGCCTTCATCAAAAGTCGTAGGAATTGCTACACCATAAACTGGATTTAAAATATCTAATGATGGGACATCAAACGAAATCCGAAATGGAAAACCAAAAATGCTACGACCAAATTCAGTGCCGAATAGTAGTTCATGTTCAATACTTCCAGTATTAAACTTACCAATTAAATCAGTTTGTAAAGCATAATCTCTGGAATAGTCCCCGACTTTGTTATATCTTCTACGTACAGTTCTACCATCTTCATCAAAAGGATTTTGAAAATCTAGGGGCTGAACGTTGGAACGAGAAGTATCAACAGTTTGGGCTGAATATCCACTTCTCAATCGCCAACTTTGATTAAATTTATGGTCTAAAACAACGCTGACACGATTAGCATCAAGTTCATAACTATCATTCTTGTCGCCAAAAATAAAACTAATTGGTAAATCAAAAGATTCTTTTACTGGTGGTAAAGCTCTATCATAAAATTGATTAAGGTTAATATGTTCGTATTCGACGTTTAAAGCCGTATTTTCACTAAATTTAATAGCTAAACTGGGGGCAACTGTGAAAACCTCTTTATATGAAAAATTCCTAAATCCTTCGGAATTTTCGTATGCTGTATTCAAGCGGTATAAAACACTTTTATCTGGATTGAGTGGGCCAGAAATATCAATCGCAGGACGGTAATAATTATAACTACCAACAGAAAATTGAGCGGAGTAAAAAGGCTCGCTGAGTGGTTTTTTTGTAACATAGTTAACAATACCTCCGGGTTCCAGTTGACCGTACAATACTGAAGCTGGCCCTTTAAGAACTTCCACTCTCTCAATATTTGCAGTATCAGTAAACCCAGTAAAACTATCTTGTCTAAAACCATTCCTCAAATTATTTTCTGCATTAAATCCTCGAATAGTATATGAATCTGAACCAGCAAAATCGATGTTTGGCGTTACACCACTGACATTACGTAAAACATCTGCAATTCGCTGTATTTGTTGGTCGTCAATTACCTGTCGAGGAATGACTTGAATTGATTGAGGAATATCACGTAGTGGGGTATCAGTCCTTGTCGCAGTTGATGCTTCTTCAACGCGATACACATCTTGCTGTCCCGTTACCACCAATTCAATTGGTTCATCAGTCTGCGCGGATGGCTCTTCTGACTGGGTTCCGTGCGGCTTCTCTAGCTCAGGTTTTTGTGGTGTTTGAGGTGGTGGCTGTGTAGCCGATGCAACAGGTGTAAAAGCAAAAATCAGACCTTCATTATCATCAAATAATTCAACAGTAGGCAAACCAGCCTCACCAACTACTGTCACCTGAATCGTATTAGTATCTTTATTGATTACCGTTATCTCTGTAATTCCCGCAGTTAGCTTGGACGAACGGAATGTAAAAGCGTCCCCCCTTGATAAACGTAACTGCGCGTTAGGAATTTCAGCAACAAAGCTATTACCAGCACTACGATTTGTAACTTGTAATTGTCCACCTTTATCAGTTTGCAAAATTAACTCCACACCTTGCTTGGCAGGATTAGCCTTAACTCCGGTAATATTAATAACCGATTGAGCAGTCGGATTTTGCGACAACCAATCTTTTAAAGTCGTTGCCGGATGTTTTACCTCGTTCAAGCGCTTAATTTCCCTACTTGTTTCATTCCCCCAAGCAGGTTGAGTAACAACTATTACCCCAGTCACCCAGAAACCAATTAACAATTGCGATTGTTTCCACATAATCCCCTAGCACCTTAATATCTTTTTGAGGATGAACTCAACTTTGCGGCACTCCAGTTAAGAACATCTTTCAATAAGATTATCTGGATAGGCTATTATTTATAACACTTATTTTGTTGGTAGACGGATTTTTTTTAACGTTAGACGGATTTTTTGCAGAACTGCTAGCAAGTTGCTGTATGTTAGTTTTGTTATATTTTCCCTACCAAATCTTACTCATCTTTAAACTTGTAAGATTTTGGATTAATCCCAAATCGCTTGCGAAAAGCTACCGTAAAATAACTTTGATTTGCATAACCAACTGCACGCGCTACTTCTTTAACACTCATCTTTTCTTCCAAAAGTAAAAAACGTGCTTTTTCCATTCTCTGTTGATATAAATAGCCAAATACTGTTGTTCCAAAACAGTGGCGAAAACCAACCTTTAATTTGTAGTCGTTTAATCCTATAAGTCTTGCCATTTCCAGCAATGATGGTGGATTATCGATTTTTTTAATTAAAATTTCCTTAGCATGGTGAATTCTCTCGATATCATCTAGTTTCAAAAGATTTTTTTGTAGAGATGCTTGTGTAGTTTGCGATATTTGCTCTAATTTCAGCGCAATTAATTCTAAGCACTTTGCTTGCAAATATATGCTTTTGGTCATCCCCTGAAAAGGACAGCTGATAATTTGCTCAAGTGTCAGCTTCATTTCCGGAGTAATTTTATTGATTTTTCTATAACTTTGCTGTGTTTTATCCTCTATTAACTCTGCTAAATGTGGAGATAGCTGATAATTATCACCCTGATAAAAATTATTTAATAATTCAGATGATTCTAAGTGTATATCTACTTTGCGTATACATTGTCCTACTGACATATTCCAAGCTGAAGCTTGATTTCTCTTGCCCGCACACATCCAGTCGAGAAAGTTACTACCTCCACCGCAAATAAGGCTATTACCTAATAGATTAAATCCAAATTCTATACAGCCAATATCTTCCTCATAAGGTTCATATTCAACACACAAGTCATCATGTAATTCCTCTTCAATAATCAGCAGTTCAATCCCACGTAACTTAACCCATCGTTCATACCCACTGCCAAATTGTTGGGGAAATTGATAGATAACATCAGAATTGTCAAAATCTGGATGTTGAGTGTTTGTATTTACCTCAAAAATTTTTTCGTACTCCGCTTGTGAAATAATATTTGCCACTTTTCTAGACTACTAACTTTAGATTTAATCTATCACTTATAGATATCTATTCTCAAGTAATTAAGAAGATCGATTTTTAGAGATAAGCGAACTGATTTGTCAGCCATAAGTTGGTTATTCTCCAGAAGTGAGAGCGCTACCACACTAAACGTAAGCAGGAGCTACATCACTACGCCACCGATACTAAACACAAACAGCCTACTTATTCCCATGTGTTACCCCTAAGACGCTTAACAGCTTGCCACTAAGCCAGCAGTTCGCTTTCCATAAATGATACAATTTACCAATAACATATTAAAACAAACCAAAATACAAAGTCAAGCGATTGTCACAGCTTAATGAAATTAATTATGGTTCTTCAATACATAATATGCCAAAAAAATAGCATTTTCTTACTTAATCATGTTACCTGCAATATGCTCCATATCCTATTTTTCAATATATATACTTTGGCATTTAACGCTATAAACGCGATACAAGAGCGTATTTTCATCTTTAACTTGAAGGAATTTAAAGAATCTCAGTATTTTTATCTTATCAGAGGCATAAAAGAGCGTTATTCCCATCAATATTCTTTAATTGGCACTCCCTAAAACTTCGCTGAGGATAACAGTAGGTAAAGCGGGAACATTCCGAAAGCCTTTATCGTTGGTAAGAAATTGATTGCATCTCGTAGATAAAGCTGTAGCTGCATGAATCGCATCTGGCGTTTTTAGGCTAGTAGTAGCACGGAGATTTGCAGCTTGTCTCAGTATAGATTGATTAATCGGAATTAATTACATTTCAGATGATAGCAAAAGTTCTTCATACTGGGCAATTAAAGCATTGTTTGCATTTCTCAAGGGTACAACTAATGCTTCCATAAGTATTAACTCACTACTAACGATTTCAATCTCATTTAATTGAAATTTTAGCCATAGAGGTTGCAATAGTGAATAATAATCGGGGTTGCCTTCGATTGTATAAATTACCACTGACGTGTCAATATAGACAACACCAGATGATGGAAGCTTTAATCCCATGATTCCCGTTCCTCTTGCAGTTGCTTATCTATATCCTCGGTAGTTCGGAATGATGTACGTTCGCTACGAATTTTTTCTATTAACTCTACTACAGAACGTCGTTTACTTTCAGTTTTTTCTGGCAAGATGACGAATACATCAACGTTATCACCAATTTCAGCTTGGGGAATTTCAATTTCTATTTTGTTTCCTGGTAAAACTTGGGTTGTAATGCGTAAAGCTGATTGCATAATTTTTTACCTTAATTTTTTACTGAAGTTAGGACATCTTCGTAAATGTCGTTCATGGTTAAAGTTTACCTGACTAAACTCAATTCTAAGTTACTATATTTGCTTAAAGCTTGTAGCGACCAATTTGCTTAAGCGTCTTTGCAGTAAACTTCTGCATAGAATCCCGGTTTCTTTGAAGAAACCAGGATTCTTAATTCTTACAGAAGATTCTGGATTGTTATAAGTAAGAGGTTGTTTGAAAAGTTGTTTGCTGTGATTTTAGGCACTTATCGATCCCCCCTAGCTCCCCTTGGAAAGGGGGGAACCGGAATTAAAGTCCCCCTTGGAAAGGGGGATTTAGGGGGATCTAGAATGTTTTGCTACCAACAAGAAGACTTTTAAAACATCCTCTAAGTGAGTGAAAATAAACCCAAGCATGTTACATCTTATAAAGATGCTTTAAACCTTTACCAATGACAGCTGACAACTGACGACCTAACTAGGTTACTTTATTCGTGCCGACTTACTTATTAGAGTCAAATACAATATCAAAATGTTCGACTGTGGGAAATGGGTCATAAAAATGATGCAGCAGTTTTTTCCATTCTTGATATTCGGGTGAATTGCGAAAACCAATGGTATGCGCTTCTAAATTTTCCCAACGTACTAATAATAAATATTTACCCTCGACTTCAATACAGCGATAAAGCTCGTGCAATAAATAACCACCCATTGATGAAATAATTTTAGAAGCTTGTTGGAATGCAGATTGAAAATCAGATTCCTGACTAGGTTTGATATGGAGAATTGCAGCTTCGAGAATCATATATTTTCAAGTCTTTGAGCAAGAGAATTATACTAGAAAAAATTGGTCGAGAAAATATGCGATCGCACCCGAAAACGGCGTAAATCTTCCTTGACTATCAACCTTTTGATAACCCTTAGCTAGCTGTTCAATTTCTTCATTGGTTAACCCTTCTATGGCTTCTAAAACCGCATCAACTGCAATTCGCCGCATTTTTCGCAATTTATCGATATTAAGTGCTAAATGCTCAATTGTAGTTTTAGCCGTAATTTCCTTGCTGGGGTCGTTTGCGGGCAAGATATCACCTGCACCAGAGTATCGAAAATAACTCGCGCAATCGGGTTTTAATGGTGAAAGCATGTATTCTTCATCAAACCAGTTCGTTTTTTTGTGTCCGCAATGAACTGGTCTTGTGGGTTTAATTTCGTCTTCTCCTTGGCAGGAAGCTATTAGATTGGTGTATTCAAAAGTTAATTCTGGATACTTGCTTTTTGGTCGATAATGTTCGATGTGGCAATTTTTGCGCGAAATGCTAATTCCGCAGTAACAGCAAATATAACCTTGTTCTGACAACAAGGATTGATAAACATCGTTTTTGACGGATTTAGTAAAAGAACTCCAATTTGATATTGATGCTTTTTTACTTTGTTTCTGATTCCAAGCAGTTAAACTACTCGGACATGTTCGCTTTTGGATATATTTCATGCTGGTTAAAATGTATTGTGCTTTGTAGAAAGTTGTAGATGCACAATCTGTGATATATCCCTTCGCTTGATTCAAAGGCAGTTTTGCCCGATTCCAAAACTAAATCCAAAACTAACGTTGATTCATTATTTCTTTGCGTCGAATTAATACATCCGCACGCACAAATTCGGGTTCATCTTCACCAATTTGGTTTGCTATCGATTGACGCAGTTTTCTTGCACCTTCAATATTGTTATTATCGATGCGTTTAAATAATTCGCTGAGTCTATCTTTGATTTCTTGCGGACGTTCGGGTACTTCCATTAAGTCTTCGAGAATACTGTTACTATCGCGTCCGAAGGAACTTTCTGCACCACTGACAACAATACCTGTTTCGGTATTTTCTAATATATGTATTCCTTCCGGTTGTACGTGGCTAAGTACTTGTGGTGAATGAGTAGTAATAATAAATTGACAATTGGGAAATGTTCGTATTAAAGCGGGGATAATTTCACGCTGCCATTTAGGGTGTAAATGAAGTTCAATTTCGTCAATTAAAACTACACCTTTACCCTGAAGTGGTTCCTCTAAACTCGGATTTGCTATTGCTAATCGCCAAGCTAAATCTCCGACTAATGCTAACAAACATTTTTCGCCATCCGAGAGTTGATTTATAATAATTTCTCGGTGATTTTTGACAACTGTCATTCGCAATGGCGAACGTCGAATTCGCAAATTAGAAAATCCTGGTAATACCGAATAAATTGCTTGTCGAACTGCTTCGAGGTGTGGATTTATATGATTGTGGTCATCGCGTCGTTCTTCATTCTCCAAATCTTCTAATGTGCGGAACCACTGAAAGAAATTACTAAAGTTAATTTGCACCCCGTTTACCGCTTGTTCGTAGGCTACCACTGGCTCAAAAGTCACATTTCTACGCATCTTGAGAGGGATATCTATCACAGCACGATTGACAGCGTAGTAGACAATAACTGGTAAATTAAACTGAGGATTTACTCTTAATTGACTTTGGGTATTTTCGATTAGTTTCTTTAACTCAATTAAATTACTATTTGTATCTTTATTACGTCGTTTTTGTACCTTAGTCAGCGACCAACTAATTTCTTTCTCATCAAGCACAATTGTAATCTCGTTATGCGTTTCGTTACAACCATTGTTGATATCTTCTTCCCTAAATAAACGTCCGGAAGTAGTCGGATATTGAACGGGACTGGTAAATTTAGAAAGCAATATCGCCATACAGTCTAGAATACTCGATTTGCCAACACCGTTAATACCAATAAGTACTGTTGGTTGGGTATTATCAAACTCTAAATTCAAATCTCGAATTCCGCGAAACGAATGAATGGCAATACGCTTAATTTTCATTGGTGAAATTAAATAGATTTGAGTGGAATTGTCGCTTTATCGAAAACTTGATTATCTGTACCGATGCCTTTTAATTCTATTCTATCTGCGTAGACTTCATATGCGGCAAAACTCAGTCTTTCGGCAGAATATTCCGTCCATTTATTTTTACCAACTGGACGAGTACCCGCACCAGCACCGCAGATTAAATAGGTTGTACCGTTGATTGCTTTTGTACGTTCGTAATGGTGTTCGTGTCCGTTGATATAAAGTTGGACATTATGACGAAGAAAAATAGGTGTAAATGCTTTAATAAATTCTGGATTGCTACCATATACACCCGATGCGTAAATAGGGTGATGACCGTAAACTATTTTCCAAGGTGCTTTGGAATTACCTAATTCTTTTTCCAACCAAGTCAACTGCGTTTGCATATCAGCATTAACGTTAGTATCTAATACAAAAAATTGTACTTGGTCGCGGCTATAAGTATAGTAACGATTTTTCATATTAAACGCAGCATACTTGACTTGAGGGTCACCGTTTGCAGTCCGAATATCGTGGTTTCCCAAACATGCTTGAAATTTCACACCCTTCTTCAACAATTCTGCGTAGGGACGTTCAAATACAGCGTTAATTTTCTCAATTTCGCCATTATTATAGATATTATCTCCAGCCAAAACCACCAAATCATAGAGATTTTTACTGTGATAATTTGCCATTGCTTTTGCTACTGCATATTGTCCTCGGTCACCCGTACCCGTATCAGCGACGGAAACAAACCGCAAAAGTAATTTATTTTTGTTAGCAGTGGTGCTTAGTTGCGGTTTCAGGGGATTTTGAGAATTTCTGGTTTTACCGTTTACACTACAAGCTGTAAATGCTGTTGCAATACCACTGAACCCACTTAATATGTATAAAAACTTACGCCGATTGAATTTCATAACTTTTCCTATTCTGTAGTAGTTTAGCCAAACCGCGATCGCAACAAAGTGATAAATTAAGGCAACCGGACTCCTAGATTAGCTGTATTTGCTGAAAGTTCCATGTCCCAAGACAATCCCAATTCCCAACCCCCTGCTTCACGCAAACCCGAACGTCGTCAACCATATCAGACACCCCAACCATTTTGGAAGGTTAAATTTATCCAATTTCTACGGAGAATTATTGGAATTTTAGAATCGACGGTTGATAAACTCGAAATGCTTTCGGCTACTGTATTAAGTGGAATTATTGCTGTTGTTACGGTAATTGTCCTGTGGACTGGTTCATCATTGTTTGCAAGTAAACCTCCACAAGTTGCAATCGCACCCCAAGTACCTCCCGCAACCGTCACAATACCCGAAGTAATTCCAACCACCCCACCAGTTGAAGAAACACCTCCACTAGATGCAATTGGACCTCCACTACCCCCCGCAGTTGAGGAAACACCACAAGCAATTGCAGAAACACCAACCCCAGAACCAACTATTGAACCAACCCTAGAACCATCCGTTGAAGAAGTTGTCCCTTTAACACCCGAACAAACATTAATTGCAGCGATAGAAAATCGAGTTACGTCCGTAAGCGATACAATTGAAAACGGTCTTGTCAAATCGATTCAAGCAAATTTCCGCAATAGCAGCTTGGTTGTAACGATTAATAATAATTGGTACAGTCTCAAAAAGTCGCAGCAAGATAAATTAGCTGCTGATGTATTCCAGCGTGCGAAAGAGTTAGATTTTAGCCGTTTAGAAATATTTGACTCGCAAGATAGGTTAGTTGCACGCAATCCTGTTGTTGGTAATGAAATGATTATTTTTCAACGTCAAGAAATTGAGACTAAATCAAAAACCCCCACTGCGGTGAGTGAGGGTTAATAGGTTAATGATTCGGGAGTGTAGGTTGTTTTTCCCCTTAATCCCTACTTAAGGAGATTGAGAACGTTTTTATTACACAGGTAATAGTTCTTTGATTAAATAGGATTTACGCAATTATGGAATAACTAACCTTATTAGACACATAGGGTAGGACACAGAGTTAAGAGGTTTGCTCCCATTCTTGCGTAAGTCCGATTAAATTTAAATTAATTGATTAAGTATAAAGTTGTTTTGACACCTAATCTACCCAAAAAAACTTTGCCTTTATCACATATCGCGATCGCTCTGTTCATCCCAAAGTTATATTGATTAAAAATCCATATTCGTTAAATATATAACTAAATTATTAAAATGTTTTCACAAAATTTTCATGGCAGATTTATATACAATTGTAAAACTAAAATATAGTACGAACGTATGAGTCTGCCTCGATCGAGAAAACATTAGCACTAGTGCATTTTTTTTTAATTACTACATCCGATGACTGCGTAAATGCTGAACTAATATATTTTTAGAACAGTAACAAAATGATTTCTAAAGCTAGTTAGCTATTGATTCTCGGCTTTAGAAACATTACTAAAAACTCCATGAGACGAATATAATTATGGCATCAAAAATAACAATGCCAGAATCGACCCTTTCAACTCCAAAGCAAACACTTTCTACCATCGATGCCAGCGCTTTGATTGTCGGAATGGTTGTTGGTGTAGGGATTTTCGAGACACCCGCACTTGTGGCAGCAAACGCAGCGACCGAGCAAGTCGCATTAGTAGCTTGGGGACTGGGTGGGATAATGTCGTTTGTTGGAGCATTGTGCTATGCCGAATTAGCAACAGCTTACCCCGATGCAGGGGGAACCTATTTCTATTTAATGCGTGCTTTCGGTAAAAAACTGGCGTTTTTGTTTGCCTGGGCAAGGATGACGGTGATTCAAACCGGTTCGATTGCTTTATTGGCATTTGTGTTTGGAGATTATGCTTCGCAACTGCTGCGGTTGGGAGAATATTCTTCAGCTATATACGCTCTGATGGCGATCGCACTCCTTACTACTCTAAATGTTGTTGGCATCCAGCAAGGTAAGTGGACGCAAAATTTACTTACCGTTGCCAAAGTAGTGGGGTTACTACTCGTTATTGGTGTCGGTATCTTCATTGCCACCGCACAAAGTGCAGCCGCTACACCAGCACCCACGCAAAAAACTACCTTTGGTTTAGCGATGGTATTCGTCTTGCTGACTTATGGTGGTTGGAATGAAGCTGCATATCTATCCGCAGAGGTACGCGACAGCAAGCGGAATATGGTAAGAGTTTTATTAGGAAGCATTGCAGTTATTGCAATCATCTATATATTAATCAATCTTGCATATCTGCACGGGCTAGGTTTGGGAGGCATGGCAAAATCCGAAGCCCCCGCAGCTGATTTAATGCGGCTTGTTTTCGGTGAAACAGGAGCAAAATTTGTCAGTTTCCTGATTGCCGTTTCTGCCTTAGGTTCAGCCAATGCCACCATCTTTACAGGTGCGAGAACAAACTACGCATTAGGACGCGACTTTAAAAGATTTGCGTTTATCGGACGCTGGAGTAATAGCACACCCAAAAATGCCTTGATGGTACAGGGTGCGATCGCACTGACGCTAGTTATTCTGGGTGCCCTCACCCGCAAGGGTTTCGAGGCAATGGTCGAATACACTGCACCTGTTTTCTGGTTCTTCTTTTTACTTTCAGGCATTGCTTTACTCGTTTTACGTGTCCGCGAACCGGAAGTACCGCGCCCCTTTCGCGTGCCAATTTATCCCATCATTCCTTTACTCTTTTGCGCTACATGCGCTTACTTACTCTATTCCAGTATCAACTACACGGGTATCTACGGCAGCATCGGTGTAATCGTGTTGCTAACAGGCGTTCCCATATTGATGTTGAGTAGGGAGTAGGAGTAGAGAGTTAAGAGTTAGGAGTTAAGAGTTAAGAGTTAAAAACATCCCCTATTCCCTATTCCCTGTTACCTGTTCCCTCTGTTTCTTCTTTTACTGGAGTCATCATGGTTAAAGTATTACTAACAGCCGTAAGTCTTGGTAGTTTATTACTAACAAGTTGCACTCAACCAGTCACTTCGCAAGAACGTAGCGAAGCACCACCGAACACGGTACAAGTCCAACAAACTACACCGACCCAACCGCGCGAACGGACACCCGATGTTGTCTACGTGCCTACGCCCCCAGAAGTTGTCAATAAAATGTTGGAGTTAGCGAAAGTTGGCAAAAATGACGTTTTATTCGACTTAGGCAGTGGTGATGGGCGAATTCCCATAACTGCGGCAAAGAGATTTGGGACGCGGGGATTTGGTATCGATATTGACCCGGAACGTATCAAAGAAGCAAATGCGAATGCTCAGAAAGAAGGTGTAACTGATAAAGTACAGTTTCTTCAGCAAGATTTATTCAAAACAGACATTAGCAAAGCTACTGTTGTGACATTGTACTTGCTACCAGAGTTGAATGTGAAACTGCGATCGCAACTTTTCCAACAACTCAAACCTGGTACTCGCATTGTTTCCCACGCTTTTGATATGGGTGACTGGAAACCAGAAAGAACCGAAAATGTTGACGGTAGAACCGTGTATTACTGGACAATTCCTAAGCAAATTCCTGCTAATTTACGTACTAGTACACCAAGCAGTTAATTGTAGTTAATTGTAGTTAATTGTAGGTTGGGTGTAGCGTAAGCGAAACCCAACATTATAATCTGTTCGTTATACCTACAATACCTTTAGCCAATTATTTCTTTAACATTATAATTGGGTTCTTGACGACTCCTCTGCCTAAAGGCGAGAGGATTCTGTTCTAAATGGCAAATT
>CAXTCQ010000027.1:0-1451 GCA_964242965.1 uncultured Calothrix sp.
GTGTGGTGGTTTTTCCCGCTACTGCTTCGATGTCTTCGGCTACTATGCGTCCGAAGGGGCCGCTGCCTGCTACTGCGTTTAAGTCTACTTTTAACTCTTTGGCGAGTTTTTTGGCGCGGGGTGATGCTACTATTCGTCCTTCTTTGTGGTTGGAACTGTTTTGTAATGCGGTTTCCGGTTCGGCTACTGCTGTGAAAACTGCACCGTTGCCTGTGGTTGTGGCAACTTCGGCTGTGGCTGTTGTACCTGATGATTTGGCCTGCGCTACTGAATCGGCTATTTCGGCTTCGGTTTCGACGACATACGCGATCGCTGCTCCAACTGGGGCTGATTCTCCGGCTGGAACTATAATATGGGCTAGGTATCCTTCGTAAAAGGTTTCTACGTCCATATCGGCTTTATCGGACTCGACAACCACCACTGTTTCGCCTTTTTCTACTTTGTCACCCGGCGATTTGACCCAAGAGACGATTTTACCTTCGGTCATGGTGGAACTTAACGCGGGCATGAATACTTCGTAAACGCTCATATGGTGGTTTAATGAATCGATAATTGATGGAATGAATTGTAGCAGGGGTGCAGATAGTGGGGAACTATTTTACGATGCATTCATTCTATTTATTTGTATTGCTAATGACTGCTACTCTCAATAGTCGCGTTTGATGCACCATATCCTCATACTACGGCAATATCTAGAGGAGTAGCGTTTCTTTGTGCGTTCGGCAATAAATTTTCTTGCGGTTCAAATCGAGTTAGCTATACTTAATACTCGCGTTTGTTTAAAGCGTTAAATAAAAATAACTCATCAGGAGGTTACTCGTATCTTCATTCAAAGCTCAAATCTAAATTGATAACGATAACTAAGCTTTTTGAAAGTAGTTCTTTATTATGTCGGCAAAGTTGAAGATTTTTGTAATTCTGATACTTAGTATCTTTGCTACAGTTGCCGCTGGCACAATTTTTGCAAATCGTCAGCCATCAACGGCGATTTCTTCTAATCCCACCGCACAAGCGCAACCAGTATCTGTAGCAATTTCAACTTCCAATTTGGAAGTTGACCCCGAACGAGCTAGATATAAAACGATTCCTTTAGAGAATATCAAATCCGCGCTTCAAGGCAGCGACCCAAAAACGCTTGCAGTAGATGCTTTCGACCCGATTGGTGGGGAAGGCTATAAGCCGAAGGTTGAGGTCATTTACCCGCAACCGAATCAAGCTTTGGTAATAATTACTCAAGCGTCACAAGTAAAAAATTTGAATCGTGCAGTTCGCTATCGTGTCGAACTTAGCAGTTTTGGGCGAACGCTGTTTGTCAGCGAACCTCGCATGTGGCAGATTGTTTGGGTAGGTAGGCAGGAAAAGTAAAAAAGTTAGGAGTTGGAAGAAGTTAGGAGTTAGGAGTTAGGAGTTAGGAGTTGGAAGAAGTTAGGAGTTAGGAGTTGGGAATAAAT
>CAXTCQ010000027.1:1461-34974 GCA_964242965.1 uncultured Calothrix sp.
GGACCCGCCCGCGACACGGGGCCCAGCTCTCACTCGCCCCACCTGGGGGGAGTAAGGAAGAAAATTGCTAGTTTGTCTGCCTACCTCCCTACCTCCCTACCTCCCTACCTCACTACCTCCCTACCTCCCTACCTCCCTACTCCCTATTCCCTAAATGTCGCCGCGAATTTCTTCAACGACACCATCGCGGATGACGATTTCGACTTGCAACTTGCTAATCAGGTTGTCACCGGGTTCGACGCGGAAAAAACCTTCCATTTGGAATTGATTTACTTCCTGGTCTAACTCCAATAATTGAACCTGCTGGAGATTTTGCAAACTCTGATTTTTTTGTTCGAGGAGTTCGCTTTTTTTCTCGTTGACCTGCATTTGAATGTTCTCGATTTGCTGAATGGTTTGGGGACCAGCAGGTTGCAGACCTTGCTTTTGAATTTCGGTTATTGCACGCTGTCCTTGTACGTCGATTTGTTGCAATTGCTGGTCAATTTGGGTAATTTGTGCCTGGAGTTGCTGTTGCACTTCCTCTTTCCAAAGCGAAGTGACAACGGCTTTGACGTTGACGGAGCGCTTTAATAGTAGTTGTTTGGAGACATCCATATCAGTTTCACGTTCACTCGTTAATTTGCTGTTGTGAAGAGTTAGCCGAACATGCCGTTGATTGTAGCGCTATAATGCTCCATCACGACATGTCGTCGAATCTTCAATGTTTGGGTCATCATGCCATTTTCAATTGAAAATGGCTCCAGTATGAGTCTGAATGGATTAATGCGGTCGTCGGGTCGATATCCCGGACGACTTTGCACTTCGCGGTTCAACTCTTGCCGGAATAAATCCTGGACTATTTTACTCTCCAAGTTTATTTTTTGGCTGCCTGCCAGTGTAACATTGTCGGATTGTATACATAGTTCCAGATTTTGCTGTTTCGCCCATTTTTCTAAGGCTTCGAGATTGGGGACGATTATTGCACCGAGACAGCGTTGGTCTTGCCCGACGAGCATGATTTGGTCGATATAAGGCGATCGCAAGCAAGCATCTTCGATTGGCTGCGGTTCGATGTTCTCACCATTGGTTAATACAATTGTATCTTTGGCACGCCCGGTCAAAACTAGGTCGTTTTGGTCGCTTATCCAACCCAAATCACCGCTATCAAACCAACCCTCACTATCGATGGCTTTTGCTGTTGCTTCGGGATTTTGATAGTAACCCTGCATGATTTGGGGTCCGCGTAATAATACTAAACCCCGTTCCCAAGTCGGCAGAGGTTTGCGCGTCTCTTGGTCAACTATTTTGGCTTCGGTTTGGGGTACTGGTTGCCCTGCTGCACCGCGTATATTTCGCCAATTTCGCCGTACATGGGTTACAGGGGATGTTTCGGTCAACCCATACCCGACCAAAATCTCAACTCCAACAATCTCAAAAAATGTATCAATATGTCGGGGAAGGGCACCACCACCGCTAACCATTTGCTTAATTTTACCGCCAGTTGCTTCGCGGACTTTGCTGTAAACTAGCTTTTCTCCCAATGCATGTAATGGTGCTAGTAGTGAAGCTTGGACGCTTGCTGCAAAACGTTGTGATGCTGACGGTTGCAGATTTTCGATATCCAATCCACTCGCAATCCGCCGTGCTTTAACATACTTTTGGCTGATTCCCAATAAATTATTTACTAAGCGCTGCTTTGATTCGGGCTGTTCGCGGAATTGTTTTTGTACTCCTTCGTAAATCGATTCCAATAAACGCGGTACGGCAATTACGTAACTAGGTTGAAACTTCTTTAAATCGCTTTTTATCGAACGCAAATTCGTGTAAATCTGCATACAACCTTGCGACAGTAAAAAATATTCGCAACTGCGTTCGTAACTGTGCCAGGTGGGGAGAATACATAGTGTAGTGTCGCCAATTTCTGGAGTAACTATTGAACCAAGCGAATTAACTTGATGCATTAAGTTGCCGTGAGAGAGCATTACACCCTTGGGTTTACCTGTTGTTCCCGAAGTATAAATTAATGTAGCTAAATCGCTCTTTTGCCGCTTCACGGGTTCTAAAGTATGCTTTGCACCAATTTCCATAAATTGCTCGAAGTTGAATACCTTCAAGGTTTCGTCAGTAGGTATCGGCTCGTTTGATAGTAAAATTACTAGTTCAATCGGTAATTCGTTTAAACCTGGGCGCAGTTTTTGGAAGGTTTTCAAGTCTTCCAGTACCAATCCACTACTACCACTGTTACTAATAATAAAGAATAACTCTTCGCGCTCTGCCTGCGAACTACGCACTGCATCAACTGCCCCAGCCATCATAATCCCTTGGTCGGCTATCATCCATTGGGGGGAATTATCAGAAATTAGCGAAATGCGATCGCCCATTTTCACTCCCAATGCTTGCAAACCAGCCGCAAAACACTGTATTTTTTCGTACATCTGCCTGTAAGTAAACAAAACTTCAGGTTTGGCATGGGGATTGCAAAGCGCTAGAGCATCCGGACATCGCTTTGCGACTAGAGACCAAACCTCCGGTAACGTTTCTACATCTGAATAATCGACTAAATGCTTTGCACCTGTACGTTCGCGATCGCTAAAAGTTGAGAAAAAACCTGGATCTGTATATGTTTTTACCATAGCCATTCACCTCAAAACTAAATTGTTTTTGTTTCCAGCATTCTGATGCTATGTAGCTAAGATAGCTGACTGTAAAGGATACAATCGAATCTGTTTATTTTTCGATTCTTAAAGTTAATTTAGATATTTAAAAAAATCTATGCTAATATTCAACTATATAGACAAATAGTAATAAAGAACGAGCGTTGAATCGGTAGCACTTTGCTTCCTCTGAACGACCGTCAGCCAGCACCTACGATCATCAAGAGGTAATCACGAATGAATTTTCTGGATATTCTGTTTCTAACTTTGGTAAGCACAATTGCTTGCGTTGCATTTCCAAGATTAATCTCGATAATTTTGACTTCACTAACGAAGCTAATCGCTCCCCAGTGTCAAGCGATCGCTATTAACAGCAAAAATAATATTACTAGTTTTCCTTATTGTACGGCATACTCCTTGACAAAAGCTCCATCGTGCAAGTTTAGCCCGCGTTTTTGCGAACAATGTTCTGTGCTTTAAATTCGATAGTAGTCTGAAATCGAATCTGCAAAAATCTTCGTCCCCGACAACTTTACGTGCGTCGGGGATTTGAACTCTATCCGTGCGTTAGATAAAAGTAGTTAATGAGAGCTAAAAGAAATTTAAAAGCTTGTTATTAATCAAGATTATGAATTTTACTTCAAAATTAAAAATAGAACCTATACAAGCTTATTTTAAGAAAGGTGATTTGTGAATACGATCGATAGTTTATTTCTGACTTTGGTAAGTACCGTTGCTTGCATTGTTTTACCAAAGTTGTTATCAGTGCTTTTTACCATGAAAAGCAAGCAAGTTGAACCAGCTTCAAAATCGACATCATCGAAGGAAGCAACAGAAGTTCCCAGCTTTCCCTATTAAAGTTTGAATTTTTGAAAATTATTAATCTTTTGGTAGGTTGGGTGGAACGTAGTGGTGCGTGTCATTAATTCTGGTGGGTAAGCTTTGGCACGTAGTTGGGCTTTAGCCCTCTAAATTAATGGTCTTTGTGCGAGTATCGCGCTACTACGTACCCAGCAAAATTAATGACATGGAACAGTAGTGCTCCATATCATTAATTTTGCTGGGTTGATTGACCATTCTATAAGGCTAGAATCCGGGTTTCGTAAAGTTACCCGGATTCTCTGAACCCCTCAGAACGTCGGACACGCACCACTACTGGTGCGTGTCATTAATTCTGGTGGGTTGATAAAATAAACCACAAAGGGCACAAAGAAAGAAATTTCGTTATAACTATCAAATGCAACTTCATCAAAATCTAGAATATTAGCTTGACACAAAGCGAGGATAGGATAGATCGAATTGAAGAAATATTAGTGGCTGTAGCGCGACGGCAGCAAAGTAATGCGAATGCCATTGCTCAACAGCATCAAAATAACACTGTTGTTATTGCCTCTCAAAATGCAGCGATCGCTAAAGTTATTGAATTACAGCAGTCAAATGCTTTTGCTATAGCATCGCACTCTGCAACAATTGCTACTATTCTGGAACAGCAACAGACTAATACCCAAACTATTGCCCAACTGGGCACGCAGCTAGAATCAAGTACTCAAAACTTGATTCAAACAATCGATTACGCAATGGAGCGGATGGAGGAGATGCTAAGTCTTTGTGGTCTTTGTAGGTTGGATGAAACGTAGTGTAACCCAACATAATAGTTGGGTTTCGCTATTCGCTACACCCAACCTACGTTAACTTCCTATCATCCCGTTTCCAAATAAAGTCCGTAGGAACAAACCCAATTTTAATTAAGTCACGAAAACTGAGTAAACAATTTACTTTTAACTCCTAATTTTTCGCTTCAGGAGATTTTTTTGTGTCTTTTCAGCGCGTTCGATATTTATCTATTTTTAGTTTTGGGTTTTCTATACTTTTAGCAGTAGCTGGTGCAATTTTTGCATACTTAGTTTCACCTTTACGAGACGCGACCTTTCAACCTAGCAGTGCAAACGCGGGTTCATTATTACCTTGGATGCGAGGAATCACTGAAAATTATTGGTTTTTGGGGGCTAATATTTTGGCGTTTTTACTATCTACCAATATCACGCTGATTTTATGGCAAAAATCGGTTATAAATCACAATAGGCTATTTCACTTCATAGTTATAATTTGCGTATGGGTAGGGCTTTTTATTTTGTTATGGATTGCATTTACGGGTTATTTATTGTCACAGTGGTTAATTGATTAGGTCAAGCATTCCTACTGACTGCGAGCTTTATTTACTTTTTATTTTTCGCCGCCATATTCCTTTAACTAATCTAATTTCGTCAAAGCTATATTCTTCACCTAAATATTCTTTAATCGGAGTCAGGGCAACATCGCCAAGTGTATCTAAGACTTTGACAATAACTTTTTGTTTTTCAAAAGGCACTAATAAATTAATATCAATTTCCTTATTCTTCTCAATCAAATCTGATAAATGCCTCATCACTGTTGACGGACGAATATTGCGCTCTTTAGCGATTTGGTTGATATCCAAACCTTGCTGATGTAGCTGTAATGTTATTAATTCGGTTCCAGAAGGGGAATTATCCACTACAGGAGGTCGAATTTCTATTTTCTGCGATGATAAATTATTTTCTTGACAAAATGTACGGATTTCTGATATAAATTTATCGCCATATTCGGCTAATTTGTGACTGCCAACGCCAGAAAGCTTGCTAAAATCTTCTCTAGTTTGCGGACGAATATGTGCCATCGTTCTTAAAGTCGAATCCGCGAAGATAATGTAAGGTGCAACCCCTTGAGCATCGGCTAATACTTTGCGAAGACTACGCAATCTTTGCATCAACATTTCGGCTTCGATTGTGTTGACACCAGTATCTTGAAAAGTTGTTTTTGTGGCAACAGGTACAGCAAGGAAAACTTGACGCTGACGACGCATGATTTCCCAACTTAGAGCATTGAGTTTGAGGACAGAATAACCATCGGCAGACTGGTCGATTAAGCCTTGATGCAATAATGAACGTGCTAGCATTCGCCATTCATCGAGGTTTCTATCTTTGCCAATACCATATGTAGAAAGTTTATCGTGTTGGTGCTGCTTTATTTTCTCAGTTTTTGCACCGCGCAAAACATCAATAATATGCGACATCCCAAACCTTTCTTTGCACCGCGCTACACAGGATAGAAACTTCATTGCTTCCACCGTCCAATCTTGAGTAGGTTTGGGATTGCGACAGTTATCGCAAGTACCACAATTTCCTAAAAAGCGTTCGCCAAAATAACCAAGTTGAATGGTGCGACGACAAACAGTACTCTCGGCAAAATCAATCATTTGCCTAAGTTGTTGTTTGGCAATTTTTTGTTCTTGTTCGTCGGTTTTTTGATTGATACTCCATTCGATAGTTTTAATATCACCAACACCAAAAAATAGCGTACAGCGCGATGGTTCTCCGTCTCTGCCTGCACGTCCCGATTCTTGATAATAACCTTCAATGTTGCGAGGTAGATTGAAGTGAACAACCAACCTGACATCGGGTTTATTAATACCCATGCCAAAAGCAATTGTTGCTACCATGACGCGCGCATCATCTCGAATAAATCGAGTTTGATTGCTGCTGCGTTCTTCATCGCTTAAACCTGCGTGGTAAGGTAAGGCAGAAATTTTATCGTGCTGAAGTTTGAACGCAAGTTCGTCTACTTGTTTGCGAGTTAAACAATAAATAATCGTCGAACCACTAGATTCGCGGATAAGTTCTAATAATTCTGCGTATGCGTTTTTGGTTTTGGGACGAACTTCGTAGTAGAGATTTTCGCGGTTGAAGCTAGCAATATGAATATCTGGTTGCTGCAAACCCAATTGCTGAATAATATCCGCACGCACTCTGTCGGTTGCTGTTGCGGTAAGTGCTAAAACAGGGACATTGGGAAACTTTTGCCGAAGCGATATTAACTGACGGTATTCGGGACGAAAATCGTGTCCCCATTCCGAAACGCAGTGTGCTTCGTCGATTGCAAAGCTAGAAATACCGACTTGGTGGTGAACTAAATTTAGAAACGGCAGAAAGCGATCGCTCATCAAACGTTCGGGTGCGACATAGAGCAATCTTACCTTACCTTCGAGAATCGCTTGCTCGCGCGATCGCACTTGATGACCGTTTAAACTACTATTAAGAAATGTTGCGGCAATTCCATTTTTTCGCAGCGCTTCCACTTGGTCTTGCATCAATGCTATCAGCGGTGACACTACCACCGTTAAACCCGTTTTTACCAATGCGGGTAGCTGAAAGCACAAAGATTTTCCACCTCCTGTTGGCATCACTACCAACAAATCCCGATTTTGCAAGGCTCCTTCGATGATTTGCCGCTGTCCGGGACGGAAATTATCGTAACCGAAGTAAAATTTGAGCGCTTGTTCTAAATTGGAATCCCCAGACATAATCATTCAAACAGGAAATTAAAATTTGTCATTGGTCATTTGTCATTGGTCATTTATAATTGAACCGCAGACGAATGTAGGTAAATATTAACCATTCCTCAATTGTGCAACACTTCATCCAAATTTGACACCAACCGCAAAAAAATATTAATACATAAGCAAAATCTCTTTCAAACCCTCGGTATCGCTTGTGGAAAGAGGTAAAGACTGGGTATTCGTTACACGACGACCTCGAAAAATCAGTCGAGCAAATCCTGGTAGGGTCAAAATTACTATGCGATGGTCATAATTGAGCGGTTGGAAGCACCATTGCTCTTCGCTATGCGATCGCAGGAAATTATGGCACCCTAGATTTGCAATATGCTAGGACAAGTAACGCCGATAGTTTGTAATACATGACGCTACCAACTATTTACGAAGATTTAATAATTCCTGTAAATCTTCTATGCAGTTTAACTGATTTGCTAAAGAAATAGCCCGTTCTAAAATCTTGTCGTTGAATTGATTTTGCAAAGCTTTTTTAGCAATAGCAAATGCACTATTTAAATTCTTGCTTGCTTCGAGTTCTTTTATAACTTGTAAGACGAGTGAAGCCTCAATTTGTTCGGGAGGTAGGTATTCTATTAGTTCAGCAGCTAGCTTAGTATTACCTAATTTAAAAGCATTTTTTATCGCCATTAAACAAGCTTTTACTTTAATGTCGTAGTCCACATTTTCATCTTGAAATAGAGACAACGCTACTTCCAAACTTTTTGAATACTCCTCTAGCTCTTCTAACTCAGATGCATACAGACTTACTTCTTGATAAGTTAATTGGCACTTTTGCCACAAAGCTTCTATTGCGCGTATCGCTATTTTCTTTGTCTTTGGGTTTTTCTTTAACCGAGTATTGTAATTAAAGTATATCTTAGAAATAACTTTCTGTACTTCCTCGTCATCTGGCATTAATTCAAATAACTGTTCAGCATAAATTCTTTGTTCTTTCTCTTTTCTAGCTAATTGGAAAAAGCGCATTGCTCTCCGGTAAACCTCTGGGTGAGGATAGAGAGAAACCATCTCTAGAATATTTTTCTCAGATTCTTCAACTGGAACAGATAGTATATTGCTAACTATCTTCTCTACTTCGGACAGAATTTTTTCATCAGCAAGCTTAATATTTAATCCATAAAAAAGCCTAATATAATTATTGAAAAGTTCTTCGTCTTTATTTGGCTCTGCAACCGCTAGAAATTCTTGCCTTTCTAAAGATGGAGATGAGAAAATAAAAAATAGCTTATTGTCTTCTATATCAAAATTTTTGCAGCATTCTTCTTTAAACACATCTAAATCATTAGGTTTTGGAACGCGAGAAGTTACAATCTTTACTTCAATAGACTTTCCTAATGATTGTGCAACTTTACTCTTTGAAATAAGCTGTTTAATATGTTTAGTTACTTTGACGCTTTCTCCACTTAATGAAGAAAGAATAATAACTTCATCGGCTAACTGTTGCGTACATAAACCAGCTATTTCTGTGATACCAGTGCGCGAATCTATAATTACATACTCTGCTTCTAATTCCTGCTCGAGACGAACAAGAAACTGCTGAAAAAACCCTACTCCGCTTCCATTTTCAGAGAAAATTAGATTCCAATCAAGCTGACTAAGTTTTTTGTAGTATTCGCTTTTCAGATACTGACCAGCAGGAATTAGCCATAATGGCCATAATGATGTAGTTTTACCAGCACCAGCCGTCGCCGGAATTTGAAGGCAAATCTCCTTTATGCTGCCTGGGTCTGCATTCTTTTCTTGATACTCTACAATATAATCGAGAAGACCTTTTTGACGATCGGGAAGTTTCAGCAGCGGGAATTTGGAGTCTAATCCCGGTGCCTCAATATCAAAATCGATCAAAACTGTTTTTAATCCTAGCTTTGCCAGGTAGATAGCAAAATTGGCAGCAGCTAACGTTCTGCCGACACCCCCCTTATACGAATAAAACGTTATCGTTCTCATGCAGTTTCTCCCCAAAAACCATCGTGGTTTATAATCTTCTGTGTTTGTGAGCATTGACTTTCTTTCTCGGTTGAAAGATGTGGAAATTTTGGGGAATCTAAATTATCTGTTGTCGAAGTTTCCGTTGTTTCCCAAACTGGTTCGAGTGCTGTGTATGCTTCTTCGGATGTCATCGCTAGTTTGGCAGCAGCAACTTTTAACTTTTGTTCATCTAATGTAATTACCGCTTCAAAGTCTGCCCCTAACGCTTCTAAATATTTAAGTACTGATTCAAAAGTGTGGTCATTATTTGCACTTTCGAGCTTGGAAACCCAACTTTGCCCTACCCCAAGCCTCTGTGCTAGCTCTTTTTGGGTTAATCCCTTTCGCTGCCTAACTTCTTGCATCGCTTGAGTCAACGCAATACGAAATATTTCTTGCCTTTCGACAAGACGATCGGAAGGTGTATCTGTAATTATCGAATTAAGGAAAGCCAGTGCATCACTGCCCAGATGCGGATTCTGTGTCACTACTGTTCTCCTTTGCTTTTGCTAATACAATGTCTCGCCGTTTGGCTGCGATGCTAATCTCACTAGGTGGAATCTTACGGCCTTTTTTCTTAAAGCCATGCAATATAACTAGACATTTTCCAGTTAAAGCACAGAGAAAAAAACGAGGATTGTTAGGGGTATTATCCAAACGTAATTCATAAAGATTATCTTCGGTCTTAATCTTTTCTATTATGTCAGAGCGTTCTCTCAGCAAAGATAACCCCTTTATGGTCAGATAGTATAAACGTACTTGAAATTGCTTTAGCTCCCCTGGTGTTAAGTCCGAGTTTTTGAGAAACTCTTGAGCAGGCTCTGTTCCATCTGCTTCTTGGTAGAAGACAATTTCCCATTTTTCATTCACTCCTCTTCCTCCCTAGTATAACATGCCATATATAGAATAAATGTTGTGGAGTTATAAGACTTTGAGAGATGGAGCCTCTAATTAGAATTACGCGATCGCATTTCATCTTCTTCTCAAAACAAGGCTGATTGATTTGCCTTACAATTACACCTGCTCTAGACGAATGTTCACAAACGAAGTGTAAAAAACTTTTACTGTAGTAAGTCCAGAACATACCGATACTTTGCTGTGTTCTTTTGCTTGAAAACAAGTGCGTAATTTCAACCATTCGATTTAGTATTCGCTTACTCCATCTCAAAATCGATAGGCATTGAGTAGTCAATCTTAATAGCACATAATTTTATGACTATTTTAGAATACGTGCTTCTAAACAATATTACATAAATAGCATACTACTAGGAAGTAGGTTTTAGAAGCAGAATCTCTTAATAAATTTTGGAAACATTAGAAACATTTGTGAAACATTGAAAAGTTTTGTTGACTCACTAGTAACACGATGTAAGAATCGTCCTAACCTAATACATAGGAGGGGTGCGTTATGAAAGTCACTAAACATCGAGACAAAATTTTAGAAGCGTTGCGC
Source organism: uncultured Calothrix sp. (assembly GCA_964242965.1). Taxonomy (GTDB): domain Bacteria; phylum Cyanobacteriota; class Cyanobacteriia; order Cyanobacteriales; family Nostocaceae; genus JANNFJ01. The sequence continues at coordinate 11,945 of CAXTCQ010000027.1, forward strand.
GATTGGTTTCGCATTCACAAACAACCACCGACATTAGAAGAGTTATGTATTGAACTAGGAATGCAACCTCGCCAGCGTGCGACACTTCAACGTTGGTTGCAGACGATACGGGGTATTGATATAGATTGGGATGATAACGTTGCTCGAAGTCTTCGCCTGCTCGATCCAGATTTAGAAGTCGAACAAGGATTGCAAATATCTGTCAAGGAAACTTTACAGTATTTAACAACTGGATTAGCAGACTGGCAAGATAAAGAACCGATGAAAAGGGCACATATTTCAGATGCTCTACGCATTGGGATGTCGAGAATGTACTTAACATCGCTGCTACAAGGAGATGAACAAGCCCCCGCTAATATTCCAGAATTGTTTGAGTGGGCAAAGAATCCTGTCGTTGAGTGGAAACCCGCAGTAGAAATTCAAAATCTTTCACCGTTCGTTACTTTAATCGAAGATGGATTAGTTTCCGACTTTGCTACACAGTGGCAGATTACAGGAAATGATGTTGAGAAGGAAATACAAGAAGAAGTACTGTTAGAAGTGCTGAAATACTGTCGAGCAAATCAGTTAAAAGAGGAATACCGAGCTTTGCGTCAGTTAATCATTGAGCGTCCAGTACTTCCATACCCTGAATTCAGGCGTCTCTTCAGCGAACTTAGACCATTACGTGATTTTTTGCGACGGATTTATGTTGATTTAGTCGATTTGGTGGAAGAGGAAGACTATTATTTCTGTCCGCGTTGTAAATATGTGATGCGTAAGTACAAAAATACTTATATATGTCGAAATCAAACTTGCGAACAAATTAGCGCACAAGACAACCTTCCCTCTTTGCCTACTGTTTCTAAAGAAGAGGCAGATACTTTCAAAATTGTTACACCTGGAGTACATCGTTTTGGAACTATACCAGGAATTTGGGAACTTAGATTAGCTGAAGCATTAACAAAACTAGGTATTCGTGTCACACTTTGGCCAGAAATCGATGAATTTGATTTACTTGTTGAATTCAGCAAAAAAAATCGTTGGGCAATTGATGTTAAAGATTGGGCATATTTGAGCGATGAAGATGATGAACGATTGCATAGTGCGGTGAAGAAATTACAGCATCGCTCAGATTTTAAACAGACTTTTATTGTCTTTCCTGATATGCGGAAAGGAGTATTAGGATTTGAAGGGCGACGTAAGTATCTAGAATCTAAATTAGGTGGCGTTCGTTTGAGGCTAATTAGTGAAATTATTGACGATGCTCAAAGTATTTTGAATAAAAATCATGCGTGATATTACAAGTTGGGGTAAAGAATTACGTCGAGCGTTGGGTAAAACAAATGAATTAATCAGCCATGTACAAGAAAGTTTACCTGATGCCAGTGAGTTATTACAATACCGCGAGGTAGCGCGTCTTGCGAAAGTAATTACCGAAGTAGAGTTAGGACTAACCTTACTTCAAGAAGTGATGCCGCAAGAATCAGCAAGTGCTGTATCTGCTTTACTTTTAGGACATCGTTTTCCTATCAACGAACTTGCAAGTGATGAGAAATGGATGCTTGTACAAAGGGCGCGTTTCTACCTTGTGCGTCGTAAAGGTAAGCAATGGGAACGTTCTCTTTCTGAATACAGCAGCGTACCTGAAATCATCCGAATTTTTGACTTCAAAGAAAGTAGCGATACACCAAAACTAATTCCTAGCAGTACTGTACCGCAACGGTCGCAACTATATAAAGCAATTCTTGCTCAAACACCACCTTGGAGAATACGAAAAGTTCAATTAGCAACTGAGGGGTATTGGTTTGCTAAGGTTTCTCACAAAGGAAATGCAACAGTTGAAGTTCCAATAAATATTCCTGAAGCTGTCGCAAATATTGCTCTGCAACCACAAGTTTCGTTTCAAAGTCAGCGGCAACAAAAAAATCCTCCTCAAAGCGTTACGTATGATGAGTTACTTGAAGATGCGAAAGAAATGGATGAAAAACTCCGTTTAACGGGGTTTGAAGCAGAAAATTATTACGTGCGTTTAAGTGGAATTGCGTTAAAGCTGTATGATGCATCATCGAATGATTTTCAGCCTGGTAGAGAGTTACGGCTTGAGCAGCTTGTACATATCGTTGGTTTATTGAATGTAGGTAAAACAACAGTACTCGAAGTTCTGACTTACCACTTTGCTAAACAAAAAGAGCGCTGTGCTTTGATTGTTAGCGATGTTGTTTCTTGTGTACGTCTTGCTTCGCTGTTTCGCGAAGGATTGGGAATTGCAGCAGCGCCAGTATTAGGAACAGAGCGATCGCAACAACTAGAAAAAGTTTACGAACCAATTTTGGCAACAACAGGTGAAGATATTGAAAAGGGTACGCAACATCCAGCATGGCGGTGGTTTAGTTTTATTTGCCCTCTACTAGCTTTGGTAAAATCTGAGGAAAAATGGGAATTTGGCAATGAACCTTGCCATAAACTTTACCAAAAAACTTACCCAACAAAACAAGAAGAATCGGAAGACTTTGATGAATGGGAAGAGAAAGAATCGAAAGGAAGTACTTGTCCTTTTTATTATAAATGTCCCCGTCATCAATTAGAACGTGATATTGCTGAAGGTATAGTGTGGATTCTAACTCCAGCAAGCTTTATTCACACGCGCGTACCTCGACAAGCATTTTCAGAAAACCTTACTTTTGCAGAAGCAATTTACCGCGAATGTAAATATGTATTTATTGATGAAGCTGACAGAGTGCAAGTACAGTTTGATGAAGCTTTTGCGCCAGATGAGGTGTTATTAGACGACTCAAGTAACTCATTTCTCAACAAGCTAGGAATTAATATTGCCCCAATTTACGATTCCAATCGTCTCGCTATGACAGCAGATTGGTTTGAGACTTGGACAAATGCACAATACGACGCACAAAAAGCTATAAACCGCATGTGTCCTTACCTTTATAAGCAGCCAAAATTAGTTGAATGGCTGGGAACTGAGCCTTTCACAGGGCGTTCGCTTTTTGCTCGGATTACTTATGATATTGAGCAAGCAAATACTCAAGCATCTCAACAATTACCTCCAACCCCAAAATCAAAATTGACTCGCAGTCAATACAAAAAACTCCGAAACCAACAAATCTTAGCTGGTTTACCTTCCCCAGCACAACGAAAACGCCGACTGGAACAAATGGAAACATTTAGAGATTTTTTACAAGCTCCCCTTAATCGTAGTCGAGGAGGAAGGTTATCAGAAATTGCTTTAAGTTTACTGAGTGCCGAAAGTGAACCTTTGATAATTGCAGAACTTAGCCAATGGTGGGAGCAATGGCTAAAAGACTGTAATTTTTCGATACCTGATGATGAACAATTTAAAGCTTTAATACGCAATACTATCTTTGCAATTTTGGTAACAATTTTAGAAGATAGGCTAATTTTTTTGGTTGATAACTTTACAACAATACGTGCATTTATCGACCTTCACGATACTAGTCAAGCACTTGTACACCGTCCACCGCGCGATTATCTCCCAGTTATACCATCGGCGCCTGTTGGTAATATTTTGGGGTTTAGATACACGCGCGATAGAACAAACAAAGGTGGAAAACTAGAATACTTTCGCTATGTAGGTATTGGTCGCTATTTACTCTTAAACTTTCCTACTCTCTTTGCTGCCGATAATTGGGATGGACCACACACAGTGATTATATCTGGAACTAGTTATGCTCCTGGTTCACCTGCATATCATATACGTAAAACTCCTAATATATTACTCGAACCTGCAACGAATAATCATACTGCCGGAGATGCTGGTATCGCTGAAAGCGAGTTTTTCTTTAGTCCTCAGAAAAAAATCGACGGAGAACACATTGCTATATCAGGATTACTACCTAACGCACGCAAAAATGCGACCGAGGAAATGGTTAAGGCAATTTGTTACAAACCTGGACAAGCAACAAGCTTTCTCGATGAATTGTTCGAGACGCTAAAACAAAAAGAAAATCAAGACAAAGACAAATGGGGAGACAGAGAACGTATATTACTTCTCACCAATAGTTATGACGAAGCAGCATTAGTTGAAACTATCTTAAAGCCACTTTACCACCGCGTTGAAAAAATCGATGATATAGCTGTTTTACGTCGTGACAATGCTCCCACAAAACTAAATGGCATTCGTCGAGGTCAAATTCGTAACCTGAGAAACCTTCCTACCAGGATAGTTATTGCTCCATTGACGGCGCTCGAACGAGGTCACAATATCCTCAATGATAAAAGGATAGCAGCATTTGGAGCAGTACTATTTCTTTGCCGACCAATGCCAGTTCCAGATGACTGGCAAACAACCGTTCAGCAAATCAACGATTGGGCATTGGCAAATGTAGAAAATCCTAGCTTTTACCAGTCGCTACTTAATCCCGGTGAAGCTTTAACTTTAAAAACAGTCGAAGACAAGTTTTACCAAGCAGCGATAGCCAAGATGATTGAGTTAAACTGTCGCGCTGTATTTTTTCAGCATTTAACAGACGATGAACTTACCGTACTTTGCTGGACTCAGTTAGTCAGCATTTGGCAAGTGATAGGGCGTCTAGTACGCGGTGGTGTACCTTGCATTGTCCATTTTCTTGATAAAAAATTTGCACCACAATCAGCCGCAGGTGAATTTGACAGGGAAAACACTTCGCTTTTGCTTGGCATTCTTAAAGAGTTAGAAAAAGCAGTTAACCCACAAGGGAAAGCTCTTTGGGAAGTCACTATTGCAACATCGCTCTACGGAGCATTTCTGAACGCACTTCAACAAACAAGGGGATTAGACTATGAGTAAAGCAAATACTCTTTTACTTGGCGCTTGGAAACTATTAGACGATGTGGAGTACATAATCTACTTTATTTTGGTTCCAACAGCATGGCGTCAAGTTGCTCAATCTTTAGCATCCGAGCGAGCAAGTTCGGGCTACTCAAAATATCCATCGGTTCCAGTTTCTTCCCTTGACCCAATTATTTGTGCAAGTTTCTCGCAAATTATCCAAACGATGCGGTATGGATGGCAGCATCCTGGTGTTCCCTGGATATTTGCGACAGAAGCGGCTGATATTTCCTACTTACCTGAGTTTGTTAAAGATTGGCTACGAGAAGAATTTAGTTGGTGTTTAGGAGAAAGCGTAGTTGATTCCCGGTTAAGTAAGCTCAATAATAACGATTGGCATTGGCATAAACCAATTACAAATCATTTCTGGAGTGAACCAGGTAGCAATTATAGTATTGATTTCCGTTTCAAGATTTTACCAGATTTGATTGCTAAAGAATTTCTTAAAAATCCAACAGTTAGTTTTTTCGGAGAACAAGAGCGTCAACTAAATTTCTATCCAGTAGTTAGGTTGAATAAAGGCGCTGAACTAATGTCATTTCCTCCTCAGCGAGTTTCACTCATTGACTTTGTTACTAGAGATAAAGTCAGACAAAAAGAAGTAGTTGGCGAAGCATATATTTCATTTGTTATCAACTTCAAGCTGCAAACAGTACCTTGGCACAGTGAACCGATGATTTATCATGAACTTTCTATTCGGCGCTGGATGCATACACCAATCGAAAAGCTTCCTTATAGAGGAGCAACTGCATACATTGGTGATAATCATCGCTGGTTAGATGGTTCAGAGCAGCCTTTTAGCTTTATGCGTCTAAATATGAAGCTTCCCGGAAGACCAGCACAATGGCATAAAGCCATAAACGAACTACTGAAAAACAATGATACTCGGCTGCCAGAACCTGAAGTTTTAGCGCTTGAGCCAATGTACAATTGGTCAGAAAATCCAATAGATATACAACAAGCTGCAATCGCTTACGATACCAGACATCGCGTTAATAAGCTTTGCCTTCCAGGTGTTAGCCCTCTAGACTTAGCTAGTTTAGATAAAGCTATTGAAATTAAAATCATGCAAGAAAATCTCCCACTTCAGCGAGTAGGTAAAGCGGTAAAAATATCAGAGACACAAGAAAGTTTTTGGGAACCAGGAACGCCAAGAAAGAGAGGTAGTAAAGAACCAAAAAATCCTGATGATTTATCAACGCCAATGCTCCGACCAAAAATAATGGCACCCGCAGCTTTCCGTAATCCGGAAAATTCGCCTCAATCAATACTGATTCTCTGGGAAACTCGAGAATGGCGAGATGCATTAATTAATGAAATTTGTCAGCAACTTTCTTTATCATTTAAACAGACTATTCAGAAATATGAAACAATTGCTGGAGCCGAAGATGAAGAAACGGTTTATGAAGGTGATTATGGACACCTGATTATCAGAACTCAGTTCATTTTAGACTTAGCTGAAAAACTCGATATTGATGTCAAAGAGAAAAACCGACAAAAGAAGCGTGAAAAGTTGATTATTGAGCGCATTCAAAAGATTGCCTCATCCCTGCCAAAACCAAACGGCTCAAGCGGAGCTTTGATTGAAATTAAACCCAAAAAATTATTTTTTCCACCAGAATCTGACCCTAAATTAGCATTACGAATTGGAGTAATGCAAGCTGGTTATGTCAATCAGTTCATGTATGGTTTAACAAAAAGTCAAAAAGATAATGAAAATCGCTCGCGGCGAGCCGTGTCAGATTTATTGCGACAATTTGGAATTTTACCTGCTCATTTAATAGACCCTCAAAAAGATGGTATCGATGCTAACATATGGCTGACTTGCTTTTATGTATTGCGTCGCACCCGTAAAACTACCGCTAGTAAAGCTACGACAGTTGTGTTGATGGCAAGAGTAAATCCTGTAGCAGGGTTTATAGAAATTACCACTCCGTCTTTGTTTCCTACATGGGTTTCTTATTCCGAAGCAATGGGATACCTGATTACTGAAAAATGGGAACCTGATTCTGATAGCGATGCAATGACGATTGAAAGAAGCGAGGAAGAGGAATTAGATAATATTAAAAAGGAAAGAAAATTACTCGATATATTCGTCACAAATTGCTTACGTGATTGTTTGAACACTCAAATCGAACCAGAAAAAGATTCCCGTGTTCTATTTATGGCAGAAGCACAAAACGCACGTAAAATGTTGACATGGCTACAAAATTCTGAATTACCAGCCAACGATATACCAAAAGTACTAGAGTTAAGCGAATCTGAGAAAAATCGTTTATGGTTGGTGCGGTTACGAGTAGCTAATAATGGCGAAGTTCCTGTAGGTATTATAGAGGGTTCTCCCGGTAGCAGAAGTAGTACAGGTGGCGTCTTTCATTGGGAAGATGTATCTGATAAACCAAAAACTAATATTTACCTAAGCTTGAGGAAACCATTGACTACCGAACAAGGTGTATTAAGAATAAAGCAATCTCGTTTTGACGATGGCAATAAGCAAGCAGGAAATCCCAAACTTTTGGAAATAGCTATTGTTCATCATCCAGGAATTGAAGGTGACAAACTGGCTACTTTTATCCACAATCTCAGAAATCGCTACCCTTACTTTGCAGATGACATATCTTTGCCTTTTCCTTTTCCTTTCGCAAAGTTAGCCAAAGAGTATGCAGTAAGTGCTAAAGACACTATTGAATCAAACGATTGCGAGGAATCAGAAGACTTGGAAGATATTGACTGTAATTAGATTATTTCTTTGTATTCCGTAAAGCAGCTTATCCGTAGTGCAGGTATCTTGCTTGCAGTTGCCTACCCGAATGGCGGCAGTTGCACTCTTCATCGGGTTCTCCGTAGGCGTAGCCGACCACCAAAGGGCTAGAAGTAAAACGCTCAAAAAGACGACGGCAGGTGCTACAACGGGGCGGCACGTTACAGGGCGAAGCTTAGAGCGCGATTGCTGCCTTGGGATGCGGGAGCAACGCACTGCCGGACCATTCCCCCCTCCTTGATAGCAGGGCTGTTTAATTTTACGCCCGATAATAAGTTTACCAACGATATTGTAAGGGCGGGGAGACCCCGCCCCTACGACTGCCAAAAATTCAAACGAAAAAATCATTCCTTACAGGTTTTTTCTATAAGGAATGAAACAGCCCTGCCTCCCTGATAGTGGCAAATATTTCGCGGGAATAATAACTTTAGCGCTTTGGTTTTTCACCAAATCAACTGCGAGCGCTACGTTTGCACTCGGATTCACACTTGGGAATGTTCGGAAATGTTATGCAGGAAACTAGCAACCAAAATTTAAAACCAGTTCAGAACCTGTCATCATCAAAACTTTTGGTTAATAATGCCGATTTTTTCCGCGAAGTTTGGGATGTTGTGGAGTGCGGCATTTTTATTTTAGATGTTCTGGATAATGGTGCGGAGTTCCGCTTCGCCAAGTTTAATCCCGCATTTATACGGACGAGTATAGTCTCAACTGATTGGCTTTTGGGTAAAACGATTGGTGAAGCTTTTGTCTCGGAAGTTGCCCTACCTTTGCGTCATAAGTATGCTGACTGCGTGCGTTTGGGTAAAACAATTTCATTTGAATCGCAGTTTCAAGTTGATGGTTGCGATATTTGGTGGTCGCTGACTGTTGCACCTTTACAGGATGAGACTTCGCAAATTTACCAATTGGTTGTAACAGCGAGAGATATCAGCTCGCGTAAAGCCACTGAAGCCGCTTTACAACAATCCGAACAACGGTTTCGGCAATTATTTGAAGGTTCCGCCGATGGGATTATGCTATTCGACCCAGAATCATTTACATTTACCGAATGTAACGATGCAGCCGCACACATGCTCGGTTATACCAGCGCTTCCCAACTGATTGGTATCAGTCCCATCGATATTTCCCCACAAATTCAACCATCAGGTAAAACCACTTTAGCCACAGCCGCAGAAGCTATCGCACTTACTTTTGAGCGCGGTAGCCATCGACTTGAATGGGTTTCTCATCATGTTAACGGACACGATGTTTATATGGAACTGCTTTTAACTTTGATGTCCTTTAATAACAAACCAGTTTTTCAATGTATTTGGAGAGATGTTAGCGAACGGCAAGCTGCACTGCGCGCTCGCCAATGCATCGAAAAAGCTTTAGCCGAAAGCGAAGCTAGATTCCGCAGGTTAGTTGAGAACGCTAATGATGTGATTTACGAACATAGCCTTGATGGTATATTTACTTATGTATCTCCGAAAATTCATGAATTATTTGGAGCAACGGCACCCGAACTCGTGGGACAACCAACAAATCAATTTGTTCACCCCGAAGATGCGCCTAAGATTGGAGGTTTCATAATGCAAATGATCGAAACAGGAGAACAACAATCGGGACTCGAATTTCGCATCTTACACGCGGACGGTAATTACCGCTGGGTAACATGTAATACTTCACCTGTGAAAGATGCCGAAGGAAAATTGACAGCAATACAAGGGATACTTCGAGATATAAGCGATCGCAAAGCTGCTGAAGAAGCACAGAAAATTGCTCAAGCTCGTTTAGAATATCTAATTTCCGAAAGTCCGGGAGTAATATACTGTTGCAAAGCTTCGGAAAAATCTCCTCTCACCTTTATTACTCAAAATACCCCTGCTGTCTTAGGTTACAAACCTGAAGAATTTTTGCAAAATCCCCGTTTGTGGATAAGCAAAATTCACCCTGAAGATGTACCCGGTGTCTTATCGACATTACATCTGTTATTTGAACGGGGGCAATGTACTTACGAGTATCGCTTCTTACACAAAGACGGTAATTATTGTTGGATTCACGATCGAGTCAAAATTATTCGAGACGAAGATGACAACCCTTTAGAAATTCTCGGTTATTCCCTTGATATCACGCAACGAAAAATCGTCGAAGCAGACCTCCAACAAAGCAAAGAACAACTTCAACAAAAAGCTCAACATTTAGAACAAACTCTCAAAGAACTCCAACGCACGCAAGCGCAACTCGTTCAAAGCGAGAAAATGTCATCTCTCGGTCAACTAGTAGCAGGTGTCGCGCATGAAATCAATAACCCCGTCAGCTTTATTTACAGTAACATCGACCCTGCCGAAGAATATATTAAAGACCTATTTCATCTCATCCAACTTTACCAACAAAATTATCCCCAACCCATACCCGCAATTAAAGATGAAATCAAAGCCATCGATTTAGACTTTTTGCAAGCAGATTTACCCAAATTACTATCTTCAATGAAAATTGGTGCTGAACGCATTAAGGAAATTGTTCTCTCCCTCCGTAATTTCTCGCGCATGGACGAAGCCGAGTATAAAATTGTTAAAATTCACGAAGGTATCGACAGTACCTTAACAATCCTCGAACATCGTCTCAAAGCTCAACCCAACCGTCCTGGTATTTCAGTTATTAAAGAATACGGCAATTTACCTGAAGTTGAATGCTATGCAGGTCAAATGAATCAAGTATTCATGAATATTTTGAGTAACGCTATCGACGCATTAGAAGAACGCAATACTCAACGCACAATCGATGAAATTCAAACGCATCCAAGCTTGATACGGATAAATACAGAAATAGAAAATACTAGTGTTGTCATCCGAATTGCAGATAACGGTGTAGGAATTCCCGAACAAATCAAAGCACGTTTATTCGACCCATTTTTTACTACTAAATCGGTAGGTAAAGGTACGGGAATGGGGTTATCGATAAGTTATCAAATTATCAGCCAAAAGCATGGTGGTACATTGGAATGTGTTTCCTCACCGGGAAATGGTACGGAATTTATTATTACAATTCCACTTCAGCAAGAAGGGATCGCTTAAGCAAATCGGTTTCTACCGGGTTGGGAATTATGTAGGCAAATTATCCGGGTCAATACCTTGAGATTGTAAATAAGCGATTAACCGCTGTTTTTGCTGACGCTCCTGTTCCACACGTTCCACACCCCAAAGCAACAAATTACCCGCTTCATCCCACCATCGCAACCAATATCCCGTCCGACCTTGTTTCGTTCCTTGCCATGTTCCTAAAAATAAACCCATCGAGGCAATCTAATTACGACCATTTTCATCGGGTTGCTTTAGCTTGTAATGTCCGTTTTCAAGTTGATAAAACTCTACAAGTTAATTGTCGCCGTTTCCCGCCCATGCACCCTGAGATTCAACGAGGTTCTGACCAGTTTTTTTTCAACAATTCTCTCAAAGCCTGTTGACAAAAGGCATACAGGCTTAACTTATCACCGATGCTGTCTGAACCATTTGTGAATTGAGGAAAAATCAGTATTTACTCTAATGGCATTTATAAAAAAAGACAGCCACCATATATAAAAGCATTATCTAATACTTTACCTTAAGGTGAATTTACTAAACGAATGTGAAGTCATAGTTAGCTATTTACTCTACTTAAGTAAGATTAATTGCTAGCTTCAAATATAAACAGAACCAAGTCAAGGAAAAGTTTACATAACCTTTGTTGTGGGAGATGGTTAATGGTCGTTGGAGCAAATGGACATGCCAAACCTTATGATGGCTATGCATTTATAGCACTTTCCTATTGAGTCAGATACAGTCGTAGGGGCACAGCATTGCTGTGCCCCTACAGTGTGAAGGTTTAAGTGTATTTCATTCAACTTAGAACCGCTATATATTGAGCATTTGTCAGCCCAAATGAATGAAAAATTACTGTACGTCGGGTAAGTAAATGAAGGGGAAGGGTATCAGGTGAAACAAGTTATTATTGAAAACTCCATTATTAACACAATATCGATCGCAAAAATATTAAATCAGCTTTTAAATATTATCCCTGAAATTAAACCTTTGGCATTTGGCTTTGTGCTGGCAGCAGTATTGTGCAACTATCAACAGGCGATTGCCCAAACTCCTAATCCTGGCTCACTACCGTCAGATAGATTAGAAGATATTCCCACAACTCCCTTACCATCAGATGTGCAACCGCAACCATCACAAGAACAATTACTTCCTCCGGACAAACGACCAGAATCGCAAATTCCAGAGCCGGATAACCTAAATGTTAAATTCAAAATCGAGCGGATTGAAGTTATTGGCAGTACAATTTTCAAACCCGAAGATTTTGCTGCTGTAACATCTTCCTTTGTCGGACGAGAACTAACATTTGTAGAGTTATTGCAAATTAAAGATGCCATTACCAAACTCTATACCGATAAAGGTTATGTGACTACGGGGGCTTTAATTACACCACAGACAGTAGAAGCTGGGACAATCCAAATTCAGGTAATCGAAGGCAGTTTGCAAGAAATCAAAATCGTTGGGAATCGGCGATTGCAAAGTAAATATATCCGCTCGCGCATCCAACTTGGTGCCGGAAAACCCCTGAATGTACCACGTTTACTCGAAAACTTACAATTACTTCGCCTCAATCCGCGCATTCAAAACCTTAATGCCGAGTTGCAAACGGGTGTGCGTCCGGGAACTAATGTGTTACGAGTCGAAGTTGAAGAAGCAGACACCTTCACCCTGACAGCAACTTTGGATAATGGGCGATCGCCAAGTGTGGGCAGCTTCCGTCGGGGAATAGACTTACAAGAAGCTAATTTACTGGGTTTAGGCGATACCCTTAGTGTTGGGTACACCAATACCGATGGCAGTAATACAATCAACGCCAATTACACGCTCCCAGTAAATGCCCGTAATGGCACTGTATCCTTTGGTTTTAACCAGGGATGGAACAACGTGATTGAAAAACCCTTCAGCACCCTCGATATTCAGTCCAACAGCCGTTCTTACGAATTGGGATATCGGCAACCCCTAGTGCAAAAGCCAACTCAGGAATTTGCAGTTGGGGTATCTTTCTCGCGTCAAGAAAGCCAAACAGAATTAGGTATTGACGACATCGGAGGGTTTCCGTTATCACCTGGTGCTGATGCCAACGGAAAAACCAATATTTCTGCCCTGCGCTTTAGCCAGGACTATACCCAACGCAGTAATCAGCAAGTTTTTGCAGCGCGATCGCAATTTAGCATTGGTGTCGATTGGTTCGGTGCAAATGTTAATGAGAATGCCCCAGATAGCCGCTTTTTCGCTTGGCGGGGACAGGCACAGTGGGTACGACAATTAAAACCAGATACTCTATTTTTGGTAAGAGGCGATTTACAAGCAGCAGCAGATTCTCTAGTACCCTTAGAGCAATTTGGTCTGGGTGGACAGCTAAGTGTGCGAGGCTACCGTCAAGATGCATTACTTACAGATAGCGGTATATTATTATCCGCAGAATTTCGGTTGCCCATCCTCCGTGCCCGCAAAATTGGAGGAGTGCTACAACTGACACCCTTCATTGATATTGGTAAAGGCTGGAATCACAACGGGGAAAATCCATCACCAAGTATGCTCGCAGGTACTGGGTTAGGGTTGTTGTGGAAACAAGGTGATAACTTTTGGGCCCGTCTAGATTGGGGTATACCGCTTAAGTCAATTGAGGGAGAAAGGCGATCGCTCCAGGAAAATGGGCTGTACTTCTCTCTCAACTATTCACCGTTTTAATATAATCAAAACTAATGAAGAGAAAACTATCTAAATTTATACGAAAAAATACCTCCAATTTCAATGATTTTGGGAAAACTAATACTGTAGGTCAAAAGAGTATTTATATTATGGCATCGATTAGCAAAGCTATGGAGCAGAGGTTTAAAGCATTTTTAGTCGCAGCAATTATAACTGGATTGCTAACTCCAGAGATGTTATTGCCTGCAATTGCCCAAGTAACATCGGATGGCACTACAAATACAACTGTTGACCCAAACGGAAATAATTTTACTATTATTAATGGGATTGAAAAAGGTAATAATTTATTTCATAGTTTCAGTAATTTTTCGATACCAACGGGTGGCTCTGCCAGCTTTGATTTAGTTAATACACCAAATATTACAAATATATTTAGCCGAGTAACTGGTGAGAATATTTCCAATATTGATGGTTTTATTCGCACGCTTAATAGTAGTAACCCAGTAAGTCTGTTTTTAATGAACCCCAATGGTATTATTTTTGGATCCAATGCTTCCCTCAACATTGGCGGTTCCTTTGTTGGCACTACGGCATCTAGCATCAAGTTTGCCAACGGGTCAGAGTTTGCCAGCACTGCTACACCCTTGCCAGTCCCCTTACTGACCGTCAGTGTGCCTGTGGGTTTGCAAATGGGACAAAATCCAGGCGCAATCGCAGTTAATGGAACGGGACACACGCTGCAATTGCCAAGTACTTATGCACCCGTGATTAGAACTAGCCCACCCACATCAGGATTGCAGGTCAAGCCGAATCGAACTCTGGCGCTCGTCGGAGGCGATGTGACGCTAGATGGCGGCGTTCTGTCAGCACCGCAGGGAAGGCTAGAGATCGTCAGTGGAAGCAATGGCAGCGTCAGCTTAACGCCCGTTTCTCAAGGCTGGCACTTGAATGCAGATTCCCTGCAAGCTTATCGAGATATTTCGCTAACCAATCGATCGTCCATTGAGGCAAGCGGAGCGGGCAACACAGCCCTTCAGCTTGTCGGCAAGACGATTCAGATTCGCAATGGCTCGATCGCGCTAATGGTGACTCAGGGATCTCAACCGCCAGGAAGTTTTCAGATTAAAGCTTCCGAAGCCTTTCAACTCTCTGGACTGGATCGATCCGGCAGGTTTGGTAGCTTTGCGATCAATGATGTCTTTGCCGGAACAGGTGCAGACATGACGATCGTGGCTCCTCAGATCATGCTATCGGCGGCGGCGATGGTTCATGCGAGAGCCTTTGGCAGAAGTCAAGCGGGGAATGTTGCAATCAATGCGTCTACGGTTCAACTCGATGGACAAGCCGACACCAATCCGGCAATCCGCACTAGACTTGCTGCTTCAACACTCGGTCAGAGCAATGAAGGAATCCTCACGATTTCAGCGGATCAACTCCTTGTTCTCAATAGTGCAATCATTTCATCTTCTAACCTTGGCAGCGGACGCGGTGGAGATATGATAGTGGTTGCCAATACGGTTAAGGTTGATGGCTTTAGTCCGTTTACTCAACAGCCTAGCCTCTTGACTGTCGCGGCTTTAGGAGCAGGGAATGCAGGCAAATTGAGCATCAATACCCAAGAATTAAGCGTGACTCGTGGGGGCAATATAAACACGTCAACGCTGACGAGCGGCAATGCTGGCAGCTTGGAGATCGCTGCCACTCGCTCGATCGAAGTGAGTGGGGGTGTGCCGTCCTTGAGCGGCGAGGTCGAGGTGAGTAGAATCGCGTCGGCGGCAAATGTGGTTTCTCGCGAGACTCAACAAATACTAGGATTGCCGCCAATCCCAAGTGGTGAAGCGGGCAGTCTGACCCTCAACACGCCATCGTTGAGCATCCTAGATGGCGCGACGGTTAGGGTTGGCAACCAGGGGTTCGGAAACGCTGGGACTTTGAACATCAATGCGAACTCCATCTACTTGAACGGAGGCAGCACGATCGAAGCGGCGACTGCGGTTGGCGAGGGTGGCAATCTCTCCCTAACGGCTCAAACGCTCTTACTGCGCGACCGCAGTTCGATTACGGCAACAGCAGGTGGAGCAGGCAACGGTGGCAACATTACCATCCAGTCTCCGATCGTGTTGGGATTAGAAAACAGTGACATTGTTGCCAATGCGGGCAGGGGGCAGGGCGGCAATATCCAAATCACCACCCAAGGCATTTTTGGACTCAAGTTTCGCCCGCAACTCACCCCAGAAAATGACATTACCGCCAGTTCCCAATTTGGCGTTAACGGTACGGTAGATATTAACAATTTTGGAGTTGACCCTAGTTCTGGGTTAGTTGAATTACGTGTAAACTTAGTCGATTCATCTAAGCTTATTGCTACAGGTTGTTCTAATAATACTGGCAGCAGTTTTGTGGCAACGGGACGGGGTGGAATACCGCAAAATCCCAACCAGCAGGTGATGAGCGATCGCACTTGGTCTGATGTGCGCGACATCTCCGCATACCGGAAAAATACCTCAGTTACAGCACAAATTCCCATATCAAAAGAAACTCTCGTTCAAGCTACTTCTTGGAGACGTAATGCCCAAGGAAAAATCCAGTTAGTTGCAGATAAATCTCCTACTAATATGCAACCATTTTTAAACTGTGCTGCGGTTCCCAAAATTTAATTTTCGCTCCTCTTTAACAAATCTAAAAACAGTTACAGAAGAGAAAACTGTTAATAGTGTTATTAATAATACTTTTTTGGGAAAGATAATATTATTAAGGCAAAGGGAGTATTTATGTTATGGAAGCGACAAGTGGGAGGCTTCAGGCATTTCTAGGAGCAATCAAAACTGGGTTATTCACTTCGGGGATGCTATTACCCGCGATACTTTTTTGGAGTCATTACGCGATCGCTCAGGTAACATCTGATGGAACTAATAACACAATTGTCAACTCAAACGGTAATAATTTTACTATTATTAACGGTATTGATAAAGGTAGCAATTTATTTCATAGTTTCAGTAATTTTTCTGTACCTACAGGTGGTTCAGCAACGTTTGATTTAGTTAATACGCCAAATATTAATACTATATTTAGTCGGATTAGTAGTGAAAATGTCTCTAATATTGATGGGTTGATTCGCACGCTTAATAGTAGTAATCCAGTAAATTTGTTTTTAATGAATCCTGCGGGGATTGTATTTGGGCAAAATGCCAAGTTAGATATTGGCGGTTCATTTGTAGGAACAACGGCGAATAGTATTAAGTTTGCAGATGGTATGGAGTTTAGTGCAAAGAGTGCAACGCCACTTTTACTGACGATGAGTGTGCCGATTGGTCTTCAGTTTGGCGTAAATCCAGGAACGATTACCAATCGCTCAACTGATAATGGAGTCGGGCTTCGAGTCCCATCTGGAAGAAGTTTAGTATTGGCTGGCGGAGCGATCGCTATGGAAGGTGGACGCTTGCGAACGCTAGGTGGACAAATCGAATTAGCAAGCGTCACGGGAGCCGGAACATTAGGGTTAACAATCAGTGGCAACGATCTACGCCTAAGTATGCCATCATACTTACAGCGAGGCGATGTATCGCTGAGTGCTGGCGCACAAGCCAACGTCAGTGGAACCCCTGGAGGCAGAATTACGGTCAATGCTGACAATGTAAACTTAAGCGAAGGTAGCCAACTAAAATCGGGAATTTCAGGGGTAGGCGCACCAGAATCACGAGCAGGTAACATTGAGATCGATGCTGACAATACGATCGATATCAGTGAGAGTGGCATTCTCAATCAAGTACCAGCAACCACGGTGGGAAATGCAGGCAATATTGACATTGCCACCGGATCGCTCTTTGTTACTAACGGCAGCTACTTAGTGACGAACACCAGAGGTAGGGGCAATGCAGGTCAGGTGAATATTCAAGCCACAAAAACAGTTTCTTTTGATGGAGTCGATAGCTTTGGCGATCAGAGTTTAATCTTTACGGGTGTCAATGCGGGCGCGATCGGGAATGGTGGAGGAATCAATATTACGTCCCAATTGTTGTCCGTCACTAATGGCGCTTATTTAGCTAGTAGCACGCTGTCTAGAGGAGACGCAGGAACCATCAATCTGCTTTCCCAAACTGCTACCATCAGCGGACAAGATACCAACGGCTATTCGAGCTTTGTATCGAGTGCCGTCGCAACCGGAGGAATCGGGAAGGGGGGCGATTTGAATATCAGAACCGATGAACTCTTTGTTACCAAGGGTGCTTTTCTGTCAACCGCCACACTTGGACAAGGCGATGGTGGCACAATGAACATTTATGCCGATACTGCCAGTTTTGATGGATTCGGCGCAACGGGCGCTGCAAGCTTTGCATCGAGTGCGGTGAATGAAGCTGCCGACGGTAATGGCGGGGCAATCAACATTAATGCAAACTTGCTTTCTGTCACTAACGGTGCGCTTTTAACCACGATTACAGCCGAATCTGGAAGTGCAGGCGATATTAGCGTGAATGCCAATACACTGGAGGTCTTGAACGGGGGACAAATCTTATCCACGAGTTATGGGTCTGGAAGAGCAGGCACGCTTACCTTTAATGTTAGCGATCGCACGATCTTATCGGGTAGCGATCCGATGTATTCCGAGCGGAGTAAGCTACCAGGTTTCTATGACGCTTCTAGCATAGGAGCAGCGAGTGGATTGTTTGCTAATACCGTTGAAGGTGCGGCAGGAGCGGGGGGAGACTTACGAATTCGGACGGGACAACTACTAATTCAGGATGGTGCGAGTGTCAGTGTTAGCAATCAAGGTACAGGCAATGCCGGAAACCTAGTTGTCATCGCAGACTCAATTGGCTTAAGAAATGCTGCTAGCCTCCGTGCTGAAAGCCGAACTGGCTCTCAAGGCAACATTATTCTGAATGCTGACAACATCATTTTACGTCAGGGTAGTAACATCACGACGGATGCAACGGGTTTAGCCACCGGAGGTAACATGACGATCGAGTCACCCATTATTGTAGGATTAGAAAATAGCGACATTTCTGCTAATGCAGTACAAGGTCGCGGTGGCAATATTGAAATCACCACCCAAGGTATATTCGGGTTAAAATTCCGCAACCAACTCACCCTTGAAAACGACATCACCGCAAGTTCAGAATTTGGTGTTAAGGGTACAGTCGATATTAACAATTTTGGAGTTGACCCCAGTTCCGGGTTAGTTGAATTACCTGTAAACTTAGTCGATTCATCTAAGCTTATTGCTACAGGTTGTTCTAGTAATGCTGGCAGTAGTTTTGTGGCAACGGGGCGGGGTGGTATCCCACAAAATCCCAATCAACAGGTGATGAGCGATCGCACTTGGTCGGATATCCGGGATTTATCTGCTTATCGAAAAACTGCTGAAATTACTGCCCAAATACCTGCATCCCCAGAAACTCCGATCCAAGCTACTTCCTGGCATCGTAATACCCAAGGAAAAATTGAGTTAATTGCAGATAAATCTCCCGCTCAGGTGCAATCATCTTTAACCTGTGCTGCGATTCCCAGATAATATAATACTGTACTCAATTATAAATCCCCTAAACCGAGTGATAGCTCTATGTCATATAGCGAGTTTAGTCTAGCTAAAGCCAAACAAGCTTTTAGCTTAACTACGTTAGAAAAACGCGATTTTTTTGGTAAGGTTGCCGAATTAGCTGCCAGTAATTTACTCACAGAAACACTCAATTATAACCTAGATATCGCGTTGGGAAGTAATAGCGAAAAAGCCCGTTCTGAATTAATTATTGCACCAATTCTAGTTGATTTACGCCGACAATTAAACGAGCATATTAGTTTATTTTCGGGAGTGGATTTTACTGTTGACGAAACCAAAGGATTAAACGGTATTTGTGATTTTATTATTACCCAATCTCCGGAAATTTTGATTATTACAGCACCAGTAATCACGGTTGTAGAAGCGAAAAAAGAGAATATTAATGCGGGTTTGGGTCAATGTGCAGCAGAAATGGTAGCAGCCCAAATTTTTAATCAGCAAGCAGCAATAGAAATTAAAACAATTTACGGTGCAGTGACAACAGGTAGCATTTGGCAATTCCTAAAACTAGAAGGACAAATATTAACGATTGATTTGAGTGAATATTATCTCAAAGATGTGAATAAAATTCTCGGTATTTTAGCTAGTGGTCTGTCAAATTTATTTTAACTCAAGATTTAATGTTGTATCGGGTTCCAACTGATTTAGAATTATTGCTACCAATTTTAATCGGTATACTTACGCAAGTAGATAAGTAGATAAGTCGTAGGGGCGGGGGAACCCCGCCCCTACAGCATACAGAGATGCCGAATATGCCGTAGGGGCACTTGGGTATCATGCCCCTATAATACCGTGGGATAACGAAACGTTTTTTGCACCTACCGACTTAATTGCTCAATTAGTACACAAATACTAATAATTCTCTTTTATACCGCTAATTGAATATTTTTTAATAAATCTCAACGGCATTATATTTGGGTAAAATGCCAAGTTGAATATTGATTGGTCAACAACTGATAGATTGTACAAAAAGATGGGAACTATAAATATAGTGATTTCCTTAACACTTCTGCTGTGACTAACCTTTAAACAAATGGCTCAATAATAAGTAATTAATTATGGGTTTCCAAATTAAACAAACTCGTTGGCTGTATTTCAGCCTCAGTATTTTAAGTTTGTGTTTAGCATTTACCATTACACCTGTAAAAGCATCTCCACCAGTAACAACTCAATATCTTTCTTCCCAACCTAGCAACGGGTTAGAACAAGGACGCAACCTCTACCAATCCGGACGCTTTGCAGAAGCTCTTACGGCTTGGCAGAAGGCGGTACAACAGTACCATAACCAAGGCGATCGCATTAATCAAGCCCTAAGCTTGAGTTACCTATCGCTAGCACAACAGGAACTCAACCAATGGGAAGCAGCGAAACAATCCCTAACGCAGAGTGTAAAACTATTGCAAACGGCTAAACCTGCTGCCGATGCAATTATCTGGGCACAAATACTGAATACTCAAGCAAATTTACAACTCCGTACTGGAAAAGCTGAAACTGCTCTTGCAAGCTGGCAACAAGCTCAAAAATATTACGAGCAGGCTGGGGATACAATCGGGAGTCTGGGTAGTCAAATTAACCAGGCACAAGCATTACAAAGTTTGGGATTTTACCGCCGCTCGAAACAACAGTTAGAGATACTAACACAAAAATTGGCAGCAATGCCCGATACGTCCGTTAAAGTTAGTGGATTGCGATCGCTTGGTTTAGCTTTGCACGCTCAAGGTGATAGTAAAAGCCAGCAAGTCTTAGAACAAAGTTTAGCAACAGCAAATAAAATTGCAGCCAAAACCGAGTTAAGTTCTATCCTTTCGAGTCTAGGGAAAAATGCCTCAGATTTGCAAGACCCGGAAGCGGCATTAAATTACTTTGAAGATGCAGAAAAAGCTGCTACTAACCCCACCGAGCAGTTACAAGCACGTTTAGCTCGTTTCAAGTTATTGGTAGATTACGATAAACTTGAATATGCTATAGAACTTGCACCTGTGTTGCGAAAACAACTCGAAGAACTACCACCTAGTCATACATCTCTTTACGCAGCTATTAATTTTGCAGCTACCTTGAATCGGTTGGAAAAACCCGATCGAGTTTTTCCAATCAAAGAACTGGCGCAACTTATGGCAGTTACAGTCAAATCTGCGACTCTGATTCAGGATGCTCCCGCAGAAGCTCATGCACTATATCAATGGGGACAGCTTTACAGTCGCGCTTCTCAGTGGTCTGAGGCAAAGGCATTAGCTGATAAATCCTTGAATATTGCTCGTCAACTCCAAGCTGACGATATTATTGCGGTGGCGGCATGGCAGGTTGGAAAATTATATAAACAGCAGGGTAATAGATCGGAAGCAATTTCTGCCTATACCGAAGCAGTCAAGGCGTTAAAGTCACTGCGAGGGGATTTGGTTGCCGTTAATCCTGATGTTCAATTCTCTTTCCGCGAAAGTGTAGAACCTGTTTACCGGGAACTGGTGGGTTTACTTCTGGACGAGCAACCGAGTCAAATAGAACTGCTACAAGCTCGTGAATTGATTGAATCACTACAAGTCGCCGAACTCGATAACTTTTTCCGAGAAGCTTGTTTAGATAAAGCGCAGCAGATTGACAAAGTTGACCCAAAAGCAGCCATTATTTACCCGATTATTTTACCCGATCGCCTTGCAACGATTGTATCTCAAACCGGACAACCTCTCCGTTATTATGTGACGCGCAAATCTCAAGCAGAAATTGAGGAAACTCTCGATAATCTGTTGATTGCCCTGAACCCGGTTTCCGATTCTAAAGACAGGGAGCAATTTACCCAACAAATTTATGATTGGCTGATTCGTCCTGCCGAACAAGAACAAGCTTTTAAAGATACCAAGACATTAGTATTTGTTTTAGATGGGAAGTTGCGGAACATTCCAATGGCAGCTTTGTATGACGGTAAGCAATATCTGATTGAAAAATATGCAGTTGCCCTCTCACCAGGATTGCAACTGATGGCTGCTGATTCGTTCCAGCAAAACAAAATCAATGCGATTGTTGGTGGTATTAGCGAATCTCGCTCTGGTTTTGCTGCTTTGCCTGCTGTGGAGTCAGAAGTAAAGCAAATCTCCCAGACTGTATCATCTAACTTGTTGCTAAACCAGCAATTTACAAGTCTTGCTCTAGCCTCTCAGGTGAAATCCAATCGTGCCGATATCATCCACCTCGCAACCCACGGGCAGTTTAGTTCCCGTCTTGAAGATACCTTCTTACTTACGTGGGATGGACAACTTAATGTGAAGGAATTGTCCGAACTGCTAAAAAATCGGGGTGGCAATTCATCGAAAGCAATTGAATTGCTAGTACTGAGTGCCTGCGATACCGCAACAGGGGATGACCGCGCTGTCCTGGGACTGGCAGGTTTAGCGGTCAAATCTGGTGCCCGTTCCACTATCGCCACCCTATGGCCTGTCAAAGATAAGGCAGCCCAAATGCTGATGACTCGGTTCTACGAGCAACTACGACAACCCAAAATTACTAAAGCCGAAGCACTGCGACAAGCGCAGATAAACCTAATTCACCAAACAGATTTTCGTGACCCGTTCTTTTGGTCTACTTTTGTTTTGGTTGGGAACTGGCTTTGATTAAGTAATATTACGTAAAGACAAGCATGATAAAGTATATGCTTTTTATACTAAAAAAAAGAAAAATCGCTTATAAATAATAATATGTATACCTTTTCAGTCCACTGATTAGGGATTATCAAACGAACTGAATACTGCATTTATATCAATCTATGTTTTGTATCAATAGTTTACAAAAATAAGAGGTGAATCATGAAACGTCGATATTTAGTTAGTGTGTTGAGCCTCATCGCTCTAGTTGCTAATAGTATATGCAGCAGTGCTTATGCTGTAACATTTACCCCACCGACCAATAATGGCGCTCCAAGTCAAGCAACGGGAGGAGCCTCGCGTGGTAGTTTCTTTACTCCAAAAAAAGGAAATGGTGCCCCAAGTCAAGCAACGGGAGGAGCCTCGCGTGGTAGTTTCTTTACTCCAAAGAAAGGAAATAGTGCCCCCAGACATGCAAGTGGAGGGGCTTCGCGTGGTAATCTGTTTACCCCAGCCAAAGGTAACAGCGCTCCCCAACAGGCAAGCGGAGGGGCTTCGCGTGGTAATCTGTTTACCCCAGCCAAAGGTAACGGCGCTCCCC
>CAXTCQ010000027.1:35074-47253 GCA_964242965.1 uncultured Calothrix sp.
GGAGGGGCTTCGCGTGGTAATCTGTTTACCCCAGCCAAAGGTAACGGCGCTCCCCAACAGGCAAGCGGAGGGGCTTCTCGCGTTGGCACTTACCACTTGAATCCTTCGACAGCAGCAACAACAGGCCCAGGCGCGCTAATTGCACTTCTACCCCAAAGTTTCTACGGCACAACGGTGTCTGAACGTCCGACTGTGATGGTGTATATCCCTGCTTCCAATGCCCAAGAAGCCGTATTTAGTATTAAGGATGAAACTGGTAAAACCCACCACAAAATGACCATTCCAGTTGCTGGAAAAACAGGGGCGATGTCTACGACGGGCTTCGCCTACGCAATTAAATTACCTGCTAATGCACCTTTGGCCGTTGGCAAAAACTATCAATGGTTCTTGGCACTGAAAATCGATGGACAACTCAGTCCGAGTACGCCCTATGTTGATGGTTGGATTCAACGTATTCAACCCAGTGCTGAACTTGCAACGGCAATGCAACAGCAAGATGCATTGAAGCGGGCAACTGCTTTTGGTAAACATGGGGTTTGGTATGACTGCGTAGCAACGCTTGCGGCATTACACGCAGAACAATCCAACAATGCAACCGTTATTAAGCAATGGTCCGAACTTCTAACTTCAGTTAGCTTGAAAGAGATTGCAACGGCTCCAGTAGTGATGTTTGTAAACTAAGAAACAAGGTATTGGTGGGGCAATGCCTCACCTAGACTAACCAAAATAAAAAAAGGGTAAAGGGTAGCCCTGTCAAGGTGAAACTAAAATACGCTTCTTCTTTGTGTCCTTCGTGTCCTTTGTAGTTCAAAAAAATTTTTATGTTGAACCACAAAGGACACATAGGCGCTTCGCCTTCCCGAAGGGTAGAACGTGAAGGTAAGAGAAAAATTAGCAATTTTAGACCAGTTTTTATTCACCAAGACGCGGTCTAAGGGTAAAGGGCACGATGATAATGGTAGCCTACAAAACACTTGCTTTTTACCTTCCCCCTTATCCCCAGACGGGACTACAGCTTCCCCTTCTTAATAAATTAAATATATGGCATGGCATGTGGCGCAAATTCCAAGCTTTTATTCAAAGCACTCGTAGCGTTTTGGTTATTACTCCTAGCGTTGCCCTAACAGTTATAATTGGGCAATCGTTAGGAGTTTTCAATTTGCCAGAATGGAAACTCCGCGATGAATGGGTACGACTCAAATCGCAATCAGAAATAGCTGATGAAGTTGTAATTGTAACTATTGACGAGCGCGATATTCAATCGGTGGGTAAATGGCCTGTTCCTGACTGGTCATTAGCAAAATTATTAGAAAAAATCAGGGAACAACAACCTCGTTCCATTGGTTTAGATTTATATCGGGATTTACCAGAAGGAAGCGGTCACGAGCAACTTGTGCAAGTCTTCCGCACTACTCCCAATTTAATAGGAGTTGAAAAAATTACTGGCGAACGGGTCAATCCCCCACCCGAACTGAAAAAAAACGACCAAGTGGGATTAGCTGATTTAGTGCTAGATGGCGATCGCCATGTGCGTCGTGCCCTGCTCACAGCTTCCGATGCTAAAGAAGAGGGTAAAATTAAAGCAGGATTGGCAACTCATGTAGCCCTCAAGTACTTAGAAGCCGAAAAGATTACTTTAGAAAGCATTGACGAAAAACAGCAGAAGTTTCGATTAGGCAAGGCAGTCTACCAGCCACTCAAAAATCAAGAAGCAGGCTATAGTGATGCCGATGTCGGAGGTTATCAAATTCTGCTTAACTGGCATGGTTCAGAAACTGCTTTTCGTACAATCGCTATGCGCGATGTTTTAGCAGGAAACATTCCGGCAAATTTAATGCGCTCGCGCATGGTGTTTGTTGGTTCAACTGCTGCTAGTACTAATGACTTTTTTAGCACACCCTTCAGTTCCTCCTTGCTATCTGCTCAAAAACCGACTCCTGGTGTGGTTATTCATGCCAATATTGCTCTCCAACTGGTGCGAGGAGCAAAAACATCGAAAACCAATCTCGACGGAATTTCTGGTATTTCTTCGTCGCTCTGGATTGTTTTGTGGTCTATCCTTGGTTCTTTTGGTAGTTTATGGTTAGGCAAGGTGCATAGTCGGTGGCTTCTTCCCGGTGGCAAAATTCTCTGGGCAACTGTGGGCTTGAGTGGGGTATTGATCGGGGGTAGCTACTGCATATTTTTATTTGGTGTTCTGATTCCGGTCACGCCTGCTTTAGCTGGGTTTATTGGCAGCGTAATTGCAACGACAAATGCCTACAAGCAGCAAAAGTTAGAAGAAACGAACCAGCAATTAGAAATTGCCAACAGTCAACTTTTAGATTATTCCAAAACCTTGGAGGCAAAAGTCGAGGAGCGAACTCATGAACTGCTGGAAGCAAAGCTTGCTGCTGATGCTGCTAACCAGGCAAAGAGCGAGTTTCTCGCAAATATGAGCCACGAGCTACGCACACCACTCAATGGTATCCTTGGTTTTGCCCAGGTACTAGCGCAATCGCCCAACTTAACAGAGAAAAACCAAGAAGGAGTCAGCATTATCCATCAATGTGGTTCGCACCTGCTGATGCTAATTAATGACATTCTCGATCTCTCAAAAATTGAAGCTCGAAAATTGGAATTAGTCACCACTACTGTGCATTTGCCTAGTTTTTTACATGGTGTAACTGAGATTTGTGGTATCCGAGCCGAGGAAAAAGGGCTTAGTTTTAATATTTTAATTAGCTCGAGCCTACCACAAGCCATTCAAATAGATGAAAAGCGACTGCGGCAAGTTTTAATTAATTTGTTGGGTAATGCAATTAAGTTTACAGACAACGGTAGCGTGACGTTCAAAGTAGATGTCATTAGTCAAGAGTCAAAAGTGGACAAGCCACAAATGACAAAGGACAATGAACAAAGGATAAATTGCTTTCTGCGCTTCCAGATTGAAGATACAGGTGTGGGGATGTCACCAGACCAATTGGAGAAAATCTTTTTGCCTTTTGAGCAAGTGGGTTCCGCAGGACAGCGTTCTGAAGGTACAGGCTTGGGATTAACCATTAGTCAAAGAATTGCGGCATTGATGGGGAGCCAAATTCAGGTGCAGAGCCACTTGGGCGAAGGGAGTTTGTTTTGGCTGGATTTGACAACACTGCTTGCCCATGAATGGAATGAAGGCAAAACTGCTTCAAACCACCAAAAAATCACCGGAGTTCGAGGTGATGCACCTATGGTTCTCATTGTTGATGATGACAACCACCGTTCCATTTTGACCACCTTGCTGCAAGAAATTGGCT
Source organism: uncultured Calothrix sp. (assembly GCA_964242965.1). Classification (GTDB taxonomy): domain Bacteria; phylum Cyanobacteriota; class Cyanobacteriia; order Cyanobacteriales; family Nostocaceae; genus JANNFJ01. The sequence continues at coordinate 38,353 of CAXTCQ010000027.1, forward strand.
GCTCTTACCTGGAAGCGGTTGACGGTGAACAAGGATTACAATTGGCAACTGAACATCAGCCGGATATGATTCTGCTCGATTTAGCTATGCCCAATATGGATGGCTTTGAGTTAATGGTTCATCTGCAAGCGCATTCAAAAACCAGAGAAATTCCCATCATCGTCTCTAGTGCTAACGTATTCGAGTCAAATCGTCAACGGAGTTTACAAGCAGGGGCAACAGCATTTGTAGGTAAACCCCTACAAATAAATGAATTACTTAATACATTGCAAACGGTGCTAAAAGTTGACTGGATATATGCCCAATCAAGACCTCAACAGTCATACAAGCAGGAGCAAGTAAGTAATAGTGAATTAATTTTACCATCCCAGGAGGTGTTGCAACAACTATATCACTTAGCGATGATGGGGGATATTGCAGCGATTGAGGGAATATTAGACGAACTCCCAACGCAAAATAAACAGTTAGTTCCTTTTGTGAGTGAATTGAGCAAACTCACTGCTAGTTTCCAAACTGCAAAAATACGTAAAATGCTCAAATCTTTTGTAATTATTGAATCAAGGCAATGATAAATTATTCTCTCTCGAAGCCAATACATATCCTTTTAGTAGATGACAATCCAAATAATTTAAAGGTGCTATCAGAAGCTATTCAGGGATATGGCTGGAAAGCCCTCATGGCTACAGATGGAGAATCAGCAATCGAACAAACGGAATACGCCGCTCCCGATCTCATTCTCCTTGATGTAATGATGCCTGGTATCGATGGATTTGAAACTTGCCGCAGGCTCAAAGCCAATTCTATTACAGAGAATATACCAGTAATTTTTATGACTGCTTTGTCCGATTCTACCGAGAAAGTGAAAGGACTGGAAATTGGTGCTGTTGACTACATTACTAAACCTTTCCAGCAAGAAGAAGTAATTGCCAGAATAAAATTACACTTAAAAATTTCCCATCTCACCCATACTTTAGAACAACGAGTGCAAGAACGCACCGCAGAATTAACCCAATCTTTACAACAGTTACAGCAAACCCAACTACAAATGATCCAGAGCGAGAAAATGTCAGCGCTGGGTAATTTGGTAGCAGGGATAGCCCACGAAATGAATAATCCCCTTGGTTTTATCTCAGCTAGCCTCAAACAAGCAAAACCAAATATTGGTGATATTATTGCACATTTGAAGCTTTATCAAGATTTTCCATCACCCAGCCAAGAGATAGTTAATCATGCCGAAGAAATCGACTTGCATTATTGCATAGAAGACTTATCCAACATGATTGATTCAATGATCGTGGCTTGCGATCGCATCATAAATATTAGCAATAGTTTAAGGACTTTTTCTCGCGCCGATCGAGACTACAAACAACTATTTAATTTACATGAAGGTATCGATAGCACAATTTTAATTCTCAAACATCGACTCAAAGCCAATGACCAACGTCCAGCAATTGAGGTAATTACAGAGTACGCAGCGATACCTAAAGTTGAGTGTTTTCCTGGTCAAATCAATCAAGTATTTACGAATATTCTGGCAAATGCCATTGATGCCTTGGATGATTCTACCGCAGACCGTAGTTTTGCAGAAATTACAGCTAATCCTAACCGCATTACAATTACAACACTCGTAGCTGGTAAACAGGTAAAAATAATTATTGCCGATAATGGTATTGGTATGAGTGAGTCAGTAAAAAAACGTATATTCGACCACTTATTTACTACCAAAGGAGCCAACAAAGGTACGGGGTTGGGATTAGCGATCGCAAAACAAATTATTTGTGATAAGCACAATGGACAAATTGACTGTTTGTCCTCGCCGGGTGAGGGGACAAAGTTTGTAATTACACTGCCAATTTAGGCATCTTGCCTCGTAGCTCCCGCACACCTTCTTAAGTAGGTAAATTATTCGGGTCAATACCTTGAGATTGTAAATAGGCAATTAACCGCTCTTTTTGCTGACGTTCCTGCTCCACACGTTCCACACCCCAAAGTAACAAATTACCCGCTTCATCCCACCATCGCAACCAATACCCCGCCCGACCTTGTTTTGTTCCTTGCCATGTCCCCAAAAATAAACCCATCGAGGCAATCCAATTACGCCCATTTTCGTCGGGTTGCTTCAACTCATAGCGTCCCTTTTCAAGTTGATGAAACTCCACCAAACCGCCATCCGGGTCAAAAATCGCGTAAATTGGAACCTGCAAAATTTGCTCGTAGAAAAACCATTTTCCGGGTGGATAAGTTCTCCTCGCAGAATATTCGCTACCATCGGTATCGGATAAAAATTCCACCACGACAGCAGGAATATCCCCTTCTAAGTTAGGTGTATAGCTTTTGCTGTCTGCTAAAACTTGGTATACAGAGGGGACATAAAGCCAGTCAGGCGCTTTGGCGACAAATTGTCCGTTGAGGGTTGCACAAAGACCAAAGTTTGAAGCGATTAACATTTGAGGTTCGATGAAACCACTGATTTCTAGGCTTTCACTCAAAGCCGCAGCTAAAAGCGGCTAACCTGTATTATCCACTGGTTTATCCTCTAACTGGAAATCATCGGGCAACGCTTCCCAAGTTATTACCAGTTCTGTTGACGCTTTAGCTTCACCGACCTGGGCTACCATAGATACTGCCTTATTTTGACTGAAAATATTACTTATACTGCGAACACCTAAAAATTGGACTTTTCTAGTAGGTTGGGTGTTCGCAAAGAGCGCGTTCCCGTAGGGTAGCGGAGCGTAACCTAACAATTTATAAGGGTAAATGTTGGGTTACGCTGTCGCTCCACCCAACCTACAATCTACAATCTACTACTGTGGCATAGGTGTAATGGAAAAACTTGTCAAGTTTTCAAGAAGCGCAATACATCAATTTTAGCGACTATTAGGGGAAAGGTCGTTAAAATATGTACGCAGTAGGAGCGAGGCGATTATTTTTATTGTAAGTCCCTTACAATAAAGTTTGTATTTGTGCAGTGTATCAGCAAGGCTACCTATGGCAAAAGCAACTTGGAACGGTGCAGTAATCGCCGAAAGTAACGACACAATCGTTGTGGAAAATAACCATTACTTCCCAGCAGACGCAATTAATAAGCAATACTTTAAAGAAACCAACACTCATACTACTTGTCCCTGGAAGGGTGTAGCAAATTACTACAGCATCGAAGTTGATGGACAAGTTAACAAAGATGCTGCCTGGTACTACCCTAGCGCTAAAGAAAAAGCTAAACAAATCGAAGGATATGTCGCTTTTTGGCGGGGTGTGAAAGTCGAATCTTAGGGAGTTGAGACAGTTAGGAGTTAAGAGTTAGGAGTTAAGAGTTGGATATGGAAGTTAAGAGTTGAGATTATAGCGTTTCCCTATCGAGTCAGATACAGTCGTAGGGGCACAGCATTGCTGTGCCCCTACAATCTAAAAGGCTTAAGTGTACTTCATTTAACTGAGAACCGCTATAAAGTAATGATTCATCATTCCTAACACAAGAACTCCTAACACAAGAACTCCTAACTCCCTAACTAACCTTAAAAGTCCCCACAGTTTCTTGCAATTGCTGCGAAATCTCAACAGTCTGTTGCAATGAAGCGGATACTTGGCGCGAAGAAGCACTGGTTAGCTGCGAGGTTGTGGAAATTTGCTTCATCAATTGACTAACAACTATTGATGTTTCGACTTGCGAATCTGTCGCACTTGATATCGACTGTACCAGCGAGTCTACTTGACGCGAAACTTCGAGGATTTGATTGAGGCTTTGTTTCGCATCTTCAACAACGCGAGTCCCTTCGACTACGTGAGTTGTTTCAAGTTCGATGACTTGTACTAATTCGGTGGTTTCTTTTTGAATATTTTCGAGAATAGTCTCTATTTCTTGAGTTGCTAATGCCGAACGTGCTGCGAGTTCGCCGACTTCTTCAGCAACTACTGCGAAACCTTGTCCCTGTTCGCCTGCGCGTGCAGCTTCGATACCTGCGTTGATAGCTAGCAGGTTCGTTTGCAAGGCAATTTGCTTGATTAATAATACTACGCGGGATACTTGCTGCGTAGATTCACCGAGTCGCTTAACTTTTTTTGCAGTCTCACCGACGGTTTCGCGTAGACGCATGATTTTTTGTACCGTGCGGTCTATGGCTTGTTCGCTTTCTTCGGCGTTGTTGGCTGCGTTATTCGCAACAGTTGCGGCTTGACGGGCATTCTCGGCAACGTGTTGCATCGAATACGTCATGTTATCAACTGTATGCAGGGTATTGTTTATTTCCACAGCTTGGTTGAGTGCAGCTTCAGTGAGTTGAGCAATCTCATCGGAATTAGATGCGATCGCACGATTAACTTGAGTTGCTGTAGTCTTAACTTGGGTGACGATATCGCGCACGCTTTCAACTATCGAGTTGAAGAAGTCGGCAACTGTACCAATTTCACCTTCGCCAACGTCCGCACGGACTGTTAAATCTCCACTCGCTACACCTTCAACGTCTTCGAGAAGTTCTAATAGCTGCATTTGCAAGGTTTCTTTTTGCTGCCGTTCTTCAACAGAAGTGGTTTCGGCACTCGTTCTTCCTTGTTCGATTTGTTGCAGCAGTTGTGCTTGTTCGAGTGCGTAGCCAACTTGTACCGATACTTGTTTAAATAAGTTGATTTCGCTTTCCAGCCAAGGCCGAGTAGTAGAACATTGATGTGCTACAAATAATCCTTGTAACTTTTTGTTAATGAAGATGGGTGCGAGTAAATAAGCTTTGACTAATAACGGTTGGAGATGGTCGATATTTGATTGACTTGAACGTGAAGAGTAAACGTCTTCAACTACTTTGATGCTGCCAATTGCTAAATCTTCAGAATTTTCTCTAATATCGTAGGGATTGTTGACGTTGATTCCCTTAGCAGTAGGGAAACTGTAATCAACCGATTCAGCAATAACTTTACCAAACCATTCTTGGAGATTGTAGAAAACCGTGCGATCGCATTTGATTGCTTCGCGGGTATTCGAGACTGCTGTTTTCAATATTTTCTCACTATCGAGCGATTCGCGTGCCGCTGCTGTAATTGCATTTAGTTGCAATGCTAATCGTGCTTCGTTTTCTTGGTACTGAATTTGTGCGTAGATAGTATCAGCCATTGTATTAAAGCTGACTGCCAATTCTCCGATTTCGTCAGTAGCGAAAACCTCAGCGCGAGAATTACGAATTTCCTCTGGTTTTCCAGTGCTAACACTGGTAGCAAATTTTTGTGCAGCTTGCTTGAGATTACTAATGGGTTGAATTATCGACCGTCGCAAAATGATTGCTACTTAAAAATTTGATTAGCTTTTGTTTAAATATCAATTTACAGTATTTTTTGATAAAATGATGTATATAGAATTACTGATAGCAAATAATTTCATTTAGTCAGACTAAATCAAAACCCCGACTTTTATAAAAAGTCAGGGTTCTAAGAGGATGTTTTAAAAGTCCAACATAGGTATAATTTGTCATTTTGAGCGGAATGAAATGAAGTTGTAGGTTGGGTGTAGCGTAAGCGTAACCCAACATTTAATAGTTGGGTTCCACTTCGTAGCAACTTATGAAACAGACTACTAGTTTCTTACAATGATTTCAGATTGCTATAGTAATACTTTGACCTGCGATAATTCAGAAATTATATTTAGTACCTTGGGGAAAGATGGAACATTAAAGGCACAAATAAGCTGTGAAGTATCATATTTAAATCCTTTCAGCTTTAAAGATTAATTCTTTTCAATTAACATTGACGACAATTGCTTAGTATGGGTATGCAAACCCGCTCGCTTTATTTGGTTACACCTGCTAGGGGGAAAATTATTTCCTCTAATGTTCGCAATAACTCCTGCTCGTTATAGGGTTTCGAGAAATAAGCACGGGCACCTAGTTGCATTGCTAATTGACGGTGTTTATCGCTACTGCGTGAGGTCAACATTGCCACAGGTATAGTTTTGAAATCGGGATTTGATTTGACACGACCTAAGAAGCCGTATCCATCGACACGCGGCATTTCGATATCGCAAATCACAGCTTGCGCTCTTAAGCCTGTTTGGAGTTTTTCGATTGCGTCTTGTCCGTCTTTTGCTTGTTCGACTTGATACCCTGCTTTTTCTAATGTCAGCGCGAGGAAGCGACGAACATTTATCGAATCATCGACAATCAAAATTGTGCCTTTATGGTTGGTACGTGTGGGTGCAGTCTCTTCAGTAGGGTTGAGGAAAGCTGTTTGAAGACGTGCGGAAGGTAATTGTTGGTTGCGCGGAGTCCGATCGCTCGCTGCGATCGCGTACAATAATTCGCTAGCATTAACTAGCGGTACAACGCGCCCGTCACCAAGAATCGTACAATTGTTAAACCCGGCAGGTAGGGCAATATTTCCTTCAACTAAGCGAATTGCAACTTCTTGTTCTCCCCAAGTCCTCTCTACCATCACCGCAACAGGTTGGTTGTTACCTCGGATAATTAATACTGATTCGGCATTAATTGCCGCAGCTGTTTCTAAATTTGGACTATCGTAACGAGGACAATTGAATTCTAAATATCTTCCCAAGCGAACTAATGGCAGCATCGTCCCCTGCCAATTCAAAACTTCGTTGTTAACCATTGGAAACACGAGTTCTTCTTGTAACAAGAAGATTTCTTCAACTACATCAGTGGGAAATGCTAGTAGCATCCGGTTGCTTTCCACAAGCAGGACCCGCGCTACTGAAAGCGTAAATGGTACTGACAACGTAAACGTAGTTCCCGACCCAACAGTTGTATTAACTTTGACATCGCCTCGAACTTGTTTGAGGTTGCTTCTGACCACATCCATGCCCACACCGCGTCCGGAAAGGGTGGTAACCTGTTCGGAAGTACTAAATCCAGGCTCAAAAATTAACGACAGCAACTCTTCATCGGTCGCTTGAGAAAGCAATCCCGCATCTAGCCCCATCGCTAAAGCACGACTGCGAATCTTTTGAAGCGAGATACCTCGACCGTCATCGCCTAAAGTTATGATGGTACGGTTGCCGATGTGGGTTGCTTTAATATTGATTGTTCCCTGTTCGGATTTACCTATGGCTTGACGGGTAGCCGGGTCTTCGATACCGTGGTCGAAGGCGTTCCGCATTAAATGCATCAAGGGGTCGTTTAAAGCTTCTAAGATGCTACGTTCAATTAATGTACTGCCACCTTCAATTTTGAGTTGAACATTTTTGCCATATTCAATACACAAGTCGCGTAAGGCACGGGGAAAGCGGTCGATAATATCCGAAAGCGGACGCATCCGCACTTGGGTGAGCTTGCGTTGGAGTTGTTTTGAGGTTTTATTCAGTTTGCGCGAAATATTATCGGTATCGTCGAGGCTGATTTGTAAGTCGGTGGTGACTTCCTGTACCTGAACGATGGTTTCCATCACTTCCTGTGATAGCAAGTTCAGTTCGTTATAACGATCCATTTCCAAAGCGTCAAAACGCTGTTCGACGCTTTGGATGACATTTGCGGGTTCTACGTTATGTTCGAGGTCGTGACTGACCGATGCGACTGCTGGGGGGGTAGCGAAACTAGCAGCCCCATGTGTCGCAATTTTATCGTAAGCACTACGTAGCTGTTGATTTTCGCGTTCTAAAACTTGGACTCGTTGGTTGAGTCCGCGAATCAATTTGCGTAACCTCTCCAGGTGCAGGTTTAAGCCGTTGCGCTGGATGATTAATTCGCCAAACAAATCGTTGATTTGTTCGAGTTGCTTGCTGGGGACGCGCACCGAGTTCTCTTGAGTGTCGCGTTCTTTACTCGCAGTTGGTTCGACTTTGCGTTCTTGATACCTGGGTTCTGCGGCTTCGTTAAGTTGGTAATCTTGACTTTTGTTTTCTGCTGCAATTAAAGGTTCGTTATGCAGTTGGATTTCGTCAAAATCAATTGCTGCACTTTCTTCAGCAAAAGCTGCTTCTAACGCTTCAAAATTGGTAGCCAGAACATCGTCTTCAATCCAATCGATACCAATTTCGTCCAGGTTTTGAGGTGCAATAGCAGGCATCGCATCAGCAACAGCCATCTCACCCAGTTCTAATTGGGTTGGCAAGCTATCGAATTGATTTGCTAATACTAAAGCTTGCGCGAGCCGCCATGTATCTAAGGCAATGCGGGCAATTTTGTCAACATGCGCTGGGTCAGCATATTCTAAATGATGGGTAACAGATTCGCACAAGCGGCTAAATGCTTCCATCTGCAACATCTCACCCAACCCACCCAACTCCGCAGCCATAATACTAACTTCTTCAAGAATGTTAGCTGGTTGGTTTTCGGCTAATAGCGATTCGAGACGCTGTAAACATCCCTCGACTTCGGTTTGAAATAGGAGCGGAATAATATCTTGTCCTTCTTCCGATGACAAAATTGAGTTCGCATCTTCGGGGCTAGGGTCGCCTAAACGCTCGTGCAACTCATCAAAAACGGGATAGCAAAAGGTTGCCAGCCAATCATCATCTAAAATATTTCCTTGCGAATGCAATTCGACAATTTGACGCAACCAATCGACACCAGTTAGTAACAAGCTTTGTAACTCGGTATCCAATTCAACGGAATTTCGCTTTGTTTTTAAAACCTTAAACGAATCTTCGAGACGGTGTGCCAAATCGCTCAAAGCTCGAAAACCCATCATTCCCGCTCCACCCTTAATCGAGTGTGCTGCCCGCAATGCCGCATTGATTTTTTCGATTTCAATCCGGTTGGTGTCGATTTCGAGCAATACCCCTTCTAGCGTATTCAGATAATCGGTCGCTTCCTCCAGAAATTGCATCTGGATTTCATGCTCTTTATCCTGTGACATGGTTTTTGCCCTTAGTCCTTAGTCATTAGTTATTTGTTAAGAGTTGTTTGATAGCGGAAATAGCGATACTGAGAGGGAGGGAGATGGGAGATGGGGAGAGGAGGGATATGG
>CAXTCQ010000028.1:0-47011 GCA_964242965.1 uncultured Calothrix sp.
CTACGTAATAATGGGCTTTTTGACTGTTAAGATATATTTCGCCAACAGCATCCACAGCGGAACCCAACATTATCAGCATGTTGGGTTCCACTTCGTTCCACCCAACCTACAAAAATAAACTTTAATGTTCTTCGCTCAGATTTGGATGCAGCAATGATTTGAAAGTACTTAATAACGCTTCGGCAGTAAAAGGTTTTGGTAGGAATTTTTGAATATTAAGATTCATTTTATGAGTATTAGTCAAATTGAACATTAGTCCGCTCATGGCAATAATTTGTACCTGGGGATTCATGCGCTGTAATGTAAAAATTGTCGTCGAACCATCCATTCCTGGCATCATCATGTCTATTAAAACTGCACTGATATTATTTTTGTGTTGAGCGTAGAGTGCAAGTGCTTCGATGGCATCGCTAGCGGTTAAAACTTGGTAATTATGGGTTTCTAGAGTTGTTTTGGCGATTTCGCAGATTGCAACTTCGTCGTCTACAACTAAAATCAATTCGTTATTGCCATTTAGTAGCTCTCCATTACCTGCTGCTGGACTTTCTGTTACTTGCTGACTTGGTAAAAATATCTGAAAACGACTTCCTTTCTCAACTTCGCTGTATACATTCACAAAGCCACCATGACTTTTAACAATACCCATAACGGTAGAAAGTCCTAATCCGGTTCCTTTGCCGACTTCTTTGGTGGTAAAGAATGGGTCAAAAATGCGGTCGATAATTTCCGGAGGGATACCCACTCCAGTATCGCTAATAGTAATTAAAATATAGGAACCCACTTCAGCATCGAAGTACATGCGGGCATGATTTTCATCAATCCAAAGATTTTCGGCACTAATACTTAAATTACCGCCATTGGGCATTGCGTCACGAGCGTTAACTATGAGGTTCATTAGCACTTGATGAATTTGTGTGGCATCGGCAAGCACTGTCTGGAGGTCAGATGCTATATCCATTTGAGTTTCGATGGATTTGGGGAAAGTGCGTCTGGCCACCTGTGCTACATCTGCGATTAAATGGCGAACTTGGACAATAGTGCGGCTTCCTTCTGCCCCTCCGCGAGTAAAGGAAAGGATTTGCTGAACTAAATCGGCACCACGCTTGGCGCTACTTTCTAACATTTTTAATAGTTGCTTGTTACTGTCATCAAGGTTCGGTAATTTCAGGGGTAGTAATTGAGCAACTGCCAAAATGGGAGTGAGAATATTATTGAAATCATGAGCAATGCCGCTTGCGAGTGTACCCAAGCTTTCTAACCGTTGGGCACGGAGAAATTGTTGCTCCAATTGTTTTTTTTCGGTAATATCAGTGCTGACTGTAAGAATCGATTTGGGGTTGCCAATTTCATCTATCACTAAAGTCCAGCGACTTTCCACGGTAATCTTCTTGCCGCTTTTTGTAACTTGTCGTAACTCACCTTGCCATTGTCCCTCTTTTAACAAAGTTCTTTGAATTGTTTCAAATGGAGGTAAAGTTTCATCTAATTTGTTCAACAGTCCGACGGCGTTTTTGCCCACGACTTCTGCTGATTTCCATCCATATAGACGTTCCGCTCCTTCGTTCCAAAATAGGATGTGGTGTCCCATATCTCGAACAAAAATTGCGTCGGTGGCGATATCGAGTAAAGCTGCTTGTTCGCTAATTTTTTGTTCTGCTTGCTTACTTTCGGTGATATCATCGACTAAAACTAACTTTGCTTCTTTGCCAGCAAATGTGAGTGCGTTTATAACTACTTCAACATCGATTAAACTGCCATCTTTTTTGCGATGCTTCCAAATACTTGCTTTGCGATCGTCTTTAATTGCAGATAATGTTTGATGTAGTCTCTCTATCTCTTCGACAAGACAAATATCAGCGATCGCCATCTGCAAAAATTCCATTTCTGAATAGCCATAATGCGCGATCGCAGCCTGATTTACCGCTAGAAAAGCTAAAGTTTGCGAGTCAAATACCCACATGGGATGAGGATTACTTTCAAACAACAGACGATACCGAGCTTCGGAATCTCGCAAAGCTAGTTCGGCACTATGCCGTTTGCGCCGTTCTTGTGCCTCCCGCAGTTCCCGTTCTACCGCAGGCACCAAACGAGCCAGATTACCTTTAATTATGTAATCATTTGCCCCTGCTTTCATTGAGGCGACAGCAATATCCTCACCAATCGTCCCAGAAACAATAATAAATGGTAAATCTAACTTGAGGCTCTGGAGAAGTTTTAAGGCTGCTGGCGCACTGAAGGCAGGTAGCGTGTAATCTGCAATTACAATGTCCCAAGGCTGTTCGAGAGCGGCTTGCATGGTTTCTTGAGTATCCACGCGAACATAATCCAGAATATAACCACCCCGCCGCAACTCCCGCAAGGTGAGCCAGGTATCATCTTCAGAATCTTCAATAATCAGTACGCGCAGCGAAAGTGTCATTTATCTTACTTCATTATATTGGTGGTGGTTCGTTCATTAATAACCAATACATCCCCAGCTGGCGAATTGCATCTGAAAACTGGATGAAATCTACTGGTTTGCGAATGTAACTGTTGCACCCCAAACTATAACTATCCAACATATCCTGTTCTTCGCTAGAAGTAGTCAAGACTACCACTGGTACAAGTTTAGTGCGGTCGTCTTCCCGCAAACAGCGTAATACTTGAATCCCATCAACGCGAGGTAATTTAAGATCGAGTAAAATTACCGTTGGTTTGATGCGAATATCTCGTCCAGCATAAATGCCAATGCCAAATAGATAATCGAGGGCTTCAACTCCATCATGTGCCACTACAATCTCATTACTAATATGATTTCGCTTCAACGCTCGGATTGCTAAAGCTTCATCATCGGGGTTATCTTCGACCAACAGGATAATTTTGTCTCTTGCTGTCACGTTTTTACCTCCTCTGCTACTAATGTAAAGTAAAAAGTAGCGCCTCGATCTACTTCTGCTTCTGTCCAGATGCGGCCGCCATGACGATGTATAATACGCTGTACCGTAGCAAGTCCAATCCCGTTACCTGGAAATTCCTGGAGACTATGCAATCGTTGGAAGGGAGCAAATAATTTACTAATATATGCCATATTAAAACCTGCGCCATCATCTCGCACAAAGTAAGTTGGGATGCCGTGAGAAGTTATTAGCCCCAATTCAATTCGAGCTGTGGGGTGTTTGCAAGTAAACTTCCAGGCATTATTAAGTAGGTTTACTAACAAAACATTGAGCAAACGGGCATCTCCTTGGGCAATTAGCCCAGTTTGGATGACAAACTCAACTTGGCGTTCTGGGTCGCTTTCCTGTAATTCAGTACAGATGTTACTAGCTAACAAGCTCAAATCTACAGTTTCTATGTGGATGTCGCTGCGTGTCACCCGTGATAGGTTGAGCAGGTCATCTATTAGATGCCCCATGCGTTGCGTAGCTGCCCTGATTCGTCGCAAATAGTCCTGTCCGGTGGCATCTAGTTGATCCTCGCAGTCTTCTAGGAGTGCTTGGCTAAAGCCGTCAATGCTGCGTAAAGGTGCGCGTAAGTCATGGGAGATGGAGTAGCTAAAGGCTTCGAGTTCCTTATTTACTGCCTTCATTTCAATAATGGCACGTTGCAACCCTTCATTGAGAGTTTGCACTGCAAGTTCTGCTTGCTTACGTTCGAGTATTTCTGCTTGCAGTTCTGCCATTAGTTCTGCGTGTTTAAGAGCTACCCCCAAGTGGTTGGCTATTTGGCTGACAAACTCGATTTCTATTGTTTGCCATTCTCGTGGAGCGTGACATTGGTGGATGCAGAGTAATCCCCAAAGTTTTGCACCCTGTAATAGCGGCACGATTAAATTAGCCCTGACCTGAAATTTTGATAATATTTCGATATGGCAGTCACTTAAACCGTAGTTATAAATATCTGAAACGACTTGAACCCGTCCCTGTTGGTAATGTACTGCAAACCGATCTCCGAAACAGTGGTCGTGGATTTTTTGAGCGATCGCAGATGAAAACGCTGGGTCTACATCTTCAGACACAAATTCCCCATCATTCCAACCTGAATCGGGGTAAAAGCGAAACATACCGACTCGGTCTGCTTGTAATAATTGGCGGACTTCGGTAGCTGTGGTTTTAAAAATAGTTTCTAAATCTAGGGGTTCCCGCAGAGAAGTGACAACACGAAATAATGCTTTTTGCTGTTCTAGGCGAAAATTAGCTTGGTTGATTTCTGCTTTTAAGTGTTGAAATTCACCTGCTATAATTTGCTTGACCTGCTCAAATGCTACTTCGTCTCGACAGAAGCTTCGTAAATTTGCCAATATTTCTAGGTTCATCTTGTTTCTGGGAGGTAGCCCCTGTGAGTGCGAGGCAACACGGGGAAGGACAGCAGGTCAAAATTGCTAGTTCGTAGCCGTTCAGCTAGTCTTGGGGTAAACTAATAGCCTTAAAATGTGTCCAAACTGGGGAAATATTGGGAAGTTTTAACCGTAATTTAGACTAGAGTGGCTGTTCAACACTCAATCTTCATAATATATTAATTAGGCTGTCCGTTCCTCATTTTTAAAAAACCTGTATCTGATAAAGGTTTCATTTTTTCTTACTTAATTATTGACAAAAAAAACAATCAATGCATTTAAGTAATGTTTAAAAATATGCGATCGCGCTTTAGTCAGCTTGACAAAAATTTTGGAAGATTTGTCTCATCCTTTTTAGGGTTTGTTTCCTCATATTGGGTTGGTGCCAGCGGCTCCAATTCGCAATCATCAGCTTGAGTATGACTATTGCTTTCGATTTGACTAAGCGGAAGCGCGATAGTAAATGTAGCTCCTTGTCCCTCTCCAGGGCTTGTTGCTTGTACAGTTCCTCCATGAAGCTCAACAAGCTGTTTAACAATTGAAAGCCCTAAGCCCAAACCGCCAAAGGAGCGTGTAGAAGAAGAATCTGCCTGCCGGAAACGGTCGAAAACGTAAGGCAGGAACTCAGGCTTTATACCCAAACCCGTATCGCTTACCATGAATTCAACGTGCGCGTTCACTTTGTGTAGCGATACCCGTATACTTCCACCTTTAGGAGTAAATTTAATAGCATTAGAGAGAAGATTCCATATTACTTGCTGCAAGCGATTCGGGTCTCCTGTTATGGAAACAGCAAAGGCATCTAAAACTGTTTGGAGTTGTATGTCCTTTGCTTGCACAGTCGGAAGGAAAGATTCGATCGCAGCTTGAATCACCGAGGCAAGATTGATGTTTTTAACGTCGAGTCGAATTTTACCCGAAATGATTCGGCTCATATCAAGAAGGTCTTCAATAATCTGCGCTTGCGCTCGTGAGTTTCTCTCAATAACATCAAGCCCTTTTTTCAATTGGGCTTCCCCAATCTTTTGCTTTCGTAGAAGCTGCGCCCAACCCAGGATGGAGTTAAGCGGTGTCCTCAGTTCGTGGGAGAGAGTCGCTAAAAATTCATCCTTGAGCCGTCCAATTTGCTCGGCTTGCTCGCGGGCTGCCCGTTCGCTCTCTAAAAGTGCTTCGCGGCGCGACTCTAATTCCTTGCGGTCAGTAATGTCACGAAAATTGACCGAAAGTCCGTCAAGAGAAGGGTAGGCATATACCTCCACCCAGCGGTTAGAAAAGGGGGATAATATTTCAAAGTGAACCGCTACTTGCTCGCGCATGGCTTTATGGTACTGCTCCTCAAAAGCGGTGTCCCTTACCATTGCAAACTCGTCCCAGATTACTTTCCCAATTATATCGGAGCGGGTTTTGCCTAAATATTCCTCACATCGCTGATTTATATAGGTAAAACGCCACTGTCGGTCGAGACCATAGAAAGCATCAGTTACCCTTTCGAGAATGGTTGCCCGTTCCCTCTGTGCTTCAAACTCCATTCTCGAACGGTTGGCTTCCTGTCGCAACCGTGCCGTTTCCAAGGTTGCTTTCACGCGAGCCAGAAGCTCTCGCGCAGTAAAAGGCTTTATTAAATAGTCGTCCGCTCCGGCTTCGAGTCCCTCAACCCGCGATTCGGAACCCGCTCGAGCTGATACAAGCACAATAGGTACGCAACGTGTACGCTCGTCCGAGCGCAGCTGGGCGAGAAGACCAAATCCGTCGAGTTTCGGCATCATCACATCGCTTAACACCAAATCTGGCACATGTTCGCGTGCTTGCGCCAGGGCTGCTTCGCCGTCTGCCACGGTGATAACTTCATATTGCGTACATAGGAGCTTTCGCACATACTCACGCATATCGGCATTATCGTCCGCTAGAAGCACTCTCGGTCGCGGTCTTTCAATTTCATCGATTGGTGGTTCCACGTCGTCCATATCATCTCGCAACCACCCAAGCGCTTCTTCAACAAATCCATCAGCCCGAATGTTTGCCTCTTTAGGTGCTTGCCCGCTCCCAATGCCATCGCGCAAGCGTGCCGGAGGCATATCGCTTTTAAGGTGGTGCGTGCCACACGGAATTGAGACAGTAAAAGTACTTCCTTGGCCGTACACGCTTTGTACCCGCACACTTCCACCATGAAGTTTTACCAATTCTTCTACCAGCGCAAGTCCAATCCCACTACCTTCGTGCGTTCGACCTTGCGTTCCTTCAATGCGGTGGAACCGCTTAAACACATTCTCAAGCTCAAACTCAGGGATACCAATGCCTGTGTCTTGAACTTGTAGCTCAACGTTTTCTCCGATTATGCGCTGCCTAACCGTTATTTGTCCTTGTTGGGTGAATTTAAAAGCGTTTGATAGTAGGTTGAAGACAATCTTCTCCCACATATCCCGGTCTACATATACTGGTTCTCTCAAAGATGGACAATCAACCACAAGCTGTAAAAAAGCTTTTTCAATTGCAGACCGGAACACACTTGCAAGGTCGGTAGTGAGCGTTGCCAAATCTGTAGGCTCGTACATTGCTTGCATTCGGTTCGCTTCGATGCGCGAGAAGTCGAGAAGCGTATTAACAAGTTTAAGCAGCCTGAGACTGTTACGGTGAGCAACAGCAATTTGCTCGCGCACAGTTGTCGTCAGTTGGGGGTCATGGAGAACATCTGACAACGGGCCCAACATCAGCGTCAGTGGGGTGCGAAACTCGTGACTTATGTTTGAGAAGAAAATGGTTTTTACCCGGTCAAGTTCCGCAAGCATCTGTGCCCGTTTGCGTTCTTCCTCGTAAGCTTGAGCGTTTTGTACGGCAGCGGACACTTGACCCGCAAGGAGTTCGTAGAATGAGGTGTATCCTTCATCAAGCGCGCGGTTGGGGCTGACTCCAACAACTATAACTCCAAGCGCTGCCATATTAGCCGATGAAGCGATAGGCATAACAAGCGCGGTACGGGTGGGGTCGTTCCAAGGTCCGCCCGGTAGCGATATATACTGGTCTACATTCTCAATCAAAATAGTGTTACTAGCCGCTGCTTGTGCTAGCGACCATATATCTTTTTGAGGCGACGAAATATCAACAGAAACCGGGCTGAGAACCTCGGAATCCAGTATCCCTATACTACGAAGTGCGATTTTTCCATCCGGCAAGCGTTGGTAAATCAGTGCGAACGGGACATCAAGGGGGTGTTCCGCGATCGCCGCTGCGATATCGTGGCACGTTGTCTCTACACTCCGTGTCTCACCTGCTTTAGACGCAAGGTCACGAAGAAGTCGTAACCTACGATCGCCTAATACCTGCTGCGTAACTTCGCTACAAACGGCAAACATCCCAACTATTTGCCCTGAATCGTCCTCAGCAGGGGCGTGAGAAAGGCTAAAATAAGATTCCTCGCGGTAGCCAGAGCGCTCTAAGACCAGCATCTGTGCCTCAACCCAGTTTGCTACCCCGGTTGTCATAACCTCATCAATCATCGGACCTAGCGTATCCCACGCCTCAGCCAGCGTAATTCTAATATCGATACCGAGAGCAGCGGGGTGCTTGTCACCGATCAGCTTTGAGTAGGCATCGTTGTAGAACTGAATCAGATGGGAACCCCAAATCAGAACCATTGGGTATCGTGAAGCTAGGAGGGTTTTGACGGTGCTTTTAAGGCTTTGCGGCCACGTCTCAACTGAACCGACTTTTGTGCTTGCCCAGTCGAAGGTACGCATACGTTCCCTCATCTCGCCCGATCCTGGAAAGGGGTCTGATTGATGCCCGTTCTTCATACGTGCCCTTTCTCCTCCACTCCACTATACAACATCATTATAATAGTGCTTTTTGCTTGGGGGAGATGTGTAAGCTCTATCTCTACGCAATGGTTACAGAAAAACTAACCACAGAGACACAGAGAACACTGAGTAAATAGCGGGTTTAGGAGAGTTTTTGCAGCAGTTTTCATCTAATTAGACCACAAAAAGAACCTCTTCTTTGCGCCTCTGCGCCTTTGCGCGATAAAAAACATCTAATTTATTTACCTGAAAATAGCTGTAAATCAGAAAATAAGAAGTTACATTAATACAGTTTCATCAAAAACCTGTATCGAGAGTGCATCGATTTACCCAACAATCTATGAGAAAGCGGAGAAAATCACTTTTCACCCTGCTGATTGCGGCAATTTTGGCAATCAGCATTATTACCACTCAAAATCATCCCCTACAAGCATCGATTGGCAAAACGCTGACGATGATTACTTCCCCCGATTATCCCCCTTTCGAGTATTACGAAAATCAGGGAAGTCAAAGAAAAATAGTTGGTTTTGATATCGACATCGCCAACTACATCGCTAAGGAACTGGGATTCAAGCTGCAAATCGTAGAGTCAGATTTCGGCGGTTTAATTCCCGCACTGCAAGCAAATCGCGCTGACTTTGTGATGGCAAGTATGAATCCTAGCCCCGAAAGAAAGCAAAATGTTGATTTTTCGCTAATTTACTATCAAGGCAGAGATACAATTGTTGCCGACAAAGGTAGTAAAATTACCAAATTAGAGGAATTAGCGGGTAAACGCATAGGCGTGCAATTAGGCACAACCCAAGAGCAAAGTGCCAAAAGAATGACAGCAAAGTTACCAGGAGTGGAAATTAAGCTGTTGAGTAAAGCTCCCGAAATGATTCAAGAGATAAAATCTGGACGGATTGACGTTGTGATTTTGGGGGAAATTACCGCGCAAGGGTTTACCCAAGCGAATCCAGAATTAGGATTTTATTTGTTACCACCAGAGGACAAAGAAGCCGGAGGAAGCGCGATCGCATTCCCCAAAAATTCGCCTTTGGTCGTACCATTTAACAAGGTCTTGCAGAAAATGATTGACAATGGCGATTTAAATAAGCTGAAGGCACAGCGAGTTGCCATTATTAAAGATACGCTTACTCCCACCCCAGTGGTAACAAAAAAAGGACTAAATTTCGACTTGAGCCGAATTATCCCTGATATTCCCTTTATCCTTCAGGGAATACCCGTAAGCTTAATGTTTACTTTGTTATCACTATTTTTCGGGTTAATTTGGGGAACGTTGCTTTCGCTATTCAAAATTACCGGAGTTAAAGCGTTAACTTGGTTTGCGAATGCCTATACTTCAGTATTTCGCGGTACACCAATGCTTTTACAATTAGCTTTGGTTTATTACGCAATACCGCAACTGACAGGTTACAAGATTTCCGGATTGCAAGCTGGTGTTTTAACTTTTACCCTCAATTCCGGCGCATACATGTCGGAAACGATTCGGGGAGGCATTCAATCGGTGGATAAAGGACAGACGGAAGCCGCTTTATCAATGGGTGTTCCTTACCATTTAATGATGTGGGATATTATTATCCCCCAAGCTTTGAAGAATATTCTCCCGGCTTTGGTCAATGAAACAATTGGACTGTTGAAAGATTCGGCACTGGTATCGACTTTGGGAATGGTGGAAATATTACGCAGTGCCCAAATTGTTGGGGCAAATAAGTATATTTACTTTGAACCCCTGTTATTTGCGGGGTTAATTTACTACATTTTAGTAATGAGTTTGACTTTTAGTGCATCAGCTTTAGAAAGGAGATTGCGATTAAGTGAGTAAAACAGTAATTCGCACGGAACATCTTTGTAAATCCTTCGGCAAGTTGAATGTACTTAAAGATATTTCCACAGAGATATATCCAGGGGAAGTTGTGGGAATCCTCGGTCCGAGTGGTTCGGGAAAGTCAACTTTTCTGCGCTGCATGAACTTACTCGAACATCCCAGTAGCGGTAAGGTTTACTTTGGAGAAGCCGAAATTACCAATCCCAAGGTAAATATCAGCAAAATTCGGCAAGAATTGGTAATGGTATTTCAGCACTTTAATTTGTTTCCCCACATGACAGTATTGGAAAATGTCACCTATGCACCGATGAAAGTCAAAGGGTTGAACAAAGAACGTGCAATTAAAAATGGATTGGAGTTATTGGGTAAAGTCGGTTTAGCCGAAAAAGCGCATGTTTACCCAGCGAGACTATCGGGAGGACAAAAACAACGAGTTGCGATCGCACGGGCTTTGGCAATGGAACCAGAAATGATATTATTCGATGAACCGACCTCAGCTTTAGACCCGGAAATGGTCAAAGATGTATTAGAAGTAATGAAGGTTTTAGCCAAAAGTGGAATGACAATGGCAATAGTGACGCACGAAATGGGGTTTGCGAAAGAAGTTGCCAGTCGGATTTTATTTCTCGACCAAGGGGTTTTAGCAGAAGATACGACACCGGGAGAGTTTTTTAGTAGACCGAAGTGCGATCGCGCTAAACAATTTTTAGAGAAAATGCTGTAACACAAATGTAGAGACGCGAAATTTCGCGTCTCAGATCAATTTCGCGTCTTTAAGTAGCTGTAACGTGCGCTTATAAATGAAAGTATGGCATCATCTATATTGTGGTGAAGGCGTTATTATGGGGAAAGATAACCTAACGTTGGTATCTATGAATCTTATACCCGTCGCAATTGCGAACAACCTGTCTCTTCATGTTCTAGTCAAACGGGTTGAGTCGGGGCATTTTATGGCATCGGTGTCAGAGTTAGCTGATTGTGTGTCCGAGGCTGAAACTCGTTCCGCAGCGATCGCGTTGGTACAAGAGAAGGTTAAAGCTCGGCTTTTAAATATTGAGGTTCTAACGCTAGAAGTTCCAAATAATCCTTGGACACGAATTTAAAACCGCGTGTGTCGGAAATAAGTCAAATATGAACACTGTTTTAATTGATTACATTCAAAAATATGTTGCAGAAAATATAAAATCACTTCTCTAAAAACTATGACCCAAACCCTGCCCGAACTAAAGCAATTTACCTTTGAAGAATTTATTGAATGGTATCCCAACGATGGGAAACGATACGAGTTATATGATGGAGTAATTGTTGAAATGCCACCACCAACTGGCGACCATGAAGATGTTTTGGGTTTTATAACCGAAGAAATTGCCGCCGAATTTAAACGTTGTAAACTACCCTATCGCATTCCTAAAACAGGGTTAGTTAAACCACCATCAGCCAAATCGGCTTTTATACCCGATGTAATGGTTGTCAACCGCGATAACCTTAAAAATGAACCTTTGTGGCAAAAACAATCCACACTTATTTATCCCGAATCCGTACCGCTAGTAGTCGAGGTTGTGTCAACCAATTGGCAAGATGATTATTATAAAAAGTTTGCTGATTACGAAAACATGCATATTCCAGAATACTGGATCGCAGATTATAAAGCGTTAGGCGGACGTAAGTTTATCGGTAATCCAAAACAACCAACAATTTTTGTGTGTGAGTTAATCGACGGAGAATACCAGATGACCCCGTTTCGGGGGACTGACCGTATCGTATCGCCTACCTTCCCGCAGTTAAATCTAACCGTCCAGCAGGTTTTGGACTCGGTTATTTAAATGTGTTTTCGGATTTAAATAAATAAAAAGGCTTTCGGGTTCCCGAAATGGGGGTAAATTCCGCCGTGTTATTCACATAGGACTTACTCCTGAAACCCTACAAAACATAACTTTATTCAAAAATTAAACCGGAAATTTACCTTCTTGCTTGATGACTAAGCTCGATAACCGCAATTTCATGACCTCTAGACTGTCATCAACAGCTAATTCCCCAGCTTGTAAAACTTTTTGATACATTCCTAGCGAGGATATAACAATCACGATTCATCTAATACCTTACGGGAGTGCAAGAAACACGTCTATTTATAATGTGGATCAAACTAACAGCACGCAGCTTTAGATAAACACTTTAATCATAACGCTTCATCAATAATTACACTAAAAACAGTGCCTACCTTATATTTATGTATTAAGATATATTGACAAAATACACGTTATTTAAATATGTAATGAATGCATAAAATCTACAGCGCTTCGCTCGTGCCAGAGTCTGTAAAGGAGCGCACATAGGGTTCATGAAACGCCAGAATAATGTCCGGCTTGGGCACTGACATTTCAACCAATCGATTGGCAATTCCTTCTTCCGTGCCATCATGCTGAATCCAGATTTTACGACATTTAATATCAAGATGCGATTGGACAGCCAAAATTACGTTTATTCCAACGCCAACCCATATAAAGCAGTTGTAGGGTGTGTTAGGCGTAAGCCTAACGCACCATCTAGATTATTCTCGTTATTCTCGTTCCCACGCTCTGCATGGGAATGCTCACTTAAAGGCTCTGCCTCCTATAATTGGAGTAGAGGCAAAGTCTTGCAGACTACATTCGAGCGTCAGAGACTGAGAACGAGAGCAACACTTACTATATCTAGGTTTTAGTAATTTTTACGTGACTTTTTATAAGCACAACCGCAAATTGAACAAAAACGGTCTCTTTGGGATTAGGCGAACGGTAAGTGGTACTATAAACAAATCTCTACTTGCGATATTGAAGTCACAAGCAATTCCCAAATTCAATTGGGCCTGTCAAACTCAGTTTTTAGAGCATATTACTGCGACTACTCGTTGGTTATAGTTTAGTTTCGACACCTACACCTAATTTAGGTTGCAGCATTACAGCACGAAGTTTTTTAAGTTCTTGTTCAATGATGGCTTGTTTTTTTTCGTCGGTTGTAAGTTTTAAGGCTTTCAAGTAATTTATTTCCGACTGGTCGTATTTTTTCTCCAAACCGTAGAAATAACCCAGAAGCATATAATCATCCTCGGTTGCTTGTTCTGAAGCTATCCACTCTTCGAGTGTTTTGATTGCATCGGCATTTGTAAGGTTATTAAGGTCGGGACGGATATTTCCACTATTCCCACGAGGAGAACCAGAAGTGTTTCCTCCAGAACCCAAAATTGGACATACCCACGGTTTATGCGTACAGATCGACGGTGGTGGTGGTGTTGGTTTTTTTCCTTTCTCTAATATAGTTTCGCTAATACTGGGTTTCGCCTGAACTTGAGTTGTAATAGATAGAACTGAGAAAGAAGACAGCGTTAAAGTAAGTGCTGTCAGCATTAAGCTTTTATAGTTAAACATTAAGACTTTTCCTTATATTGGGATTCAACTCTCTCAATCGCAGATGTTTTCATCTTTACAAGAGTTCTTTAAAGTCTTAAAAGTTCCTATAAATACCATAAGATTACTGAATAGATTACATTACAATTCATTATTTTTAAGTATATGCACGCAATGTGAAGATATTAATCAGCAAGATTTCATTGCAAGTGCTGCTTTGCATCCTCAATCCAGTAGCGTTCGTCGGGGTGTCCTGGGTCGGCGAATTCCAGACATTTACGCCATTGAATAAGTGCCTCAGATTTTACACCCTCGCCTTCTTTAACTTGCGCTAATAGACAATAAGGGGAACCAAACTTATTTTCTATTTCAATCGCTTGACGAAGAGGAAGTTCTGCTTTTTTGTAGCTTTCTTTCCCCTGTCGCGCTAATCCCAATCGTGCCCAACCCAGGTTTTTTAGCATCGTGTATTTCTGTCGGGGTATAAGGTTTAGTTTTAGCCCCTGTAAAAGCAACGGAACAGCTTTGGCGTACTCATCATCTAGAATATACAATCGCCCTAACTCGCTGTATGCTTGGGGGAGTCCCATATTTTTTGCAGCTTCGTAATTGATACGAGCGTTATTAAAATCTGGTTTTGACAAGCTTTCGTAAACTCTTGCTCGGTTGTAATAGGCTTCTCTGTAGTCTGTTTTGATTAAAAGCGCCAGGTTATAAAATCGTAGGGCTGTTTCCAAATCGCCAGCAAGGTAATTTTCTAAACCAATATTATTTAACGTAATCGGTAGTTGGGAAGAAAAAATAATTGGTATGATACTACCTATCATTAAGCTCGCAATTATCGAAGCAAAACCAATGCGTGCGCTGCGCTTGGCTTTTCGTTGTACCTGAACTAAGTTATGCTGCGCTTGTTTCTCTTGCTGCAAAGCAATTTCCTTTCTCTGCTGCACAGAAGTCAGTTCCAATTCTTGGCTAGCAACCAAAAACTGATAATCCTTATCACTTAAACTTCTCCCATTTGCCCACGTCAAAGCATTGCGTAAATCATCCCCATGCAACAACTGCTCACTATCACGTCCTGAAGCTTCCCAAGCTGCAAATGCTTCGGCATATGGTCGCATATTTTGTAGTTCCTTCTCTACCCAAGTGTTATCAAAAACTGACTGATAGATGCGGTTGTAAACTCTTAATTTACCTTCCTGCTTGATGACTAAGCTCGATAACCGCAATTTCATGACTTCAGGACTGTCATCAACAGCTAATTCCCCAGCTTCTAAAACTTTTTGATACATTCCTAGCGACCAGCAAGCGAGTTGCTCGTTGTTGAGAATGCGATCGCGTATTGTCTGTAAGTGCTGTTGTTTATCTTGCGCTAACCAATTGTCGAGAATGCGCTCTAGCACAATTGTAGCAACACAATCTGCCTCTACTCCCTCAGCAATATGTGACAAAGAAGATACAAGCTGACAAACCCATTGTGTCAGAAACGGTTGCCCACCTGTCCAAAGCAAAATTTCATGAAGCACTGCACGGGGATTGCTGCTGATACCAACAAATCCCTTTTCTAACGGTGTTGCTTCATCCAATTGAAAACCAGCTAATTCGATTGCTTCGCTTTCAATATTAAATGGAGTATGGTCTTTATCTTCGATTAAATCAGCAGGAGTTGCTACGCCCAACAGTGCAAAAGTCAGACGGTTATATTTAGGTTTATCAGCACGTTTGTTATAACATCCACGAATAAAGGCAAAAAAATCGTCTTTGAAACTTAAATTTAAAACGCTATCAATTTCATCGGCAAAGATAACAATACTTTGCGTAACTTGTTCGAGTAGTACTTCTTCGATAAACTTAGTCAATCGTCGCGCTGGATGAATTAAACTAAACCCATACCACCAGCTTTCTAGGTCAATATCTAGATTAAATTCGCTTACTAGATAGCTAACAAAACCACCATAAAATTCTTCTTCTGTGACTTCATGCAGGCATAATTCACGCATTTCAAATGCCACGCAAGCAACCCCTTCTTTTTTGAGACGTGCCATTGTCTGTACGCGCAAACTCGATTTCCCCATTTGTCGGCAATTTAATAAATAGCAGAATTTGCCTATTTTCAACCCTTCGTAAAGTTGAGAATCAGCTTGGCGGACAACATAAGTTGAAGCTGATTCGCTCAGACTTCCTCCGACTTGATACCCATTAGTTTGTTTTAAGTTGCTCATAATAATGTATATAAATGAATCTAATTATGCGGGCTGTTTCATTCTTTATAGAAGAAACCGTAAGTCCGAAATTTTTGTTTCAATTTGGTATAGTCGTAGGGGCGGGGTAACCCCGCCCCTACAATATAGTCGGCTCAACGAATTATCTCTATTTTTTATAAAACATCCTCTAACTTCCTAACCGCTCTCGGAAATATAAACGGTAGATTTGATAGCGTGGTGCTGCACTATTATTTAGCAGTTCTACCAACCCAAAATCATATAATTTTACTGCATCATCTAAATTTAAATCGCAATTAAATTCAACAGGACTATCTGCTAAAACTATTGTTTTAAATGCTGTTGCTAGTGGGGTATTTGTATGTAAATAACGCCAGTGTCTTTCTAAATGGTTCCGAAAAATCCCTGAAGCTGTGGGTGCTGACTGCAACAATATTTCTAAAGTCATATCCTGGCGCGATACTACCTCTATGGCTTGTTTTATCAGATAGGAATGTCCTCCTACCATTGCCATTAGTTGTTTAACTTGGGTATTTTTCCAATTTAATTTATACTTTTGTGACAAAGATTCCACTTGTTCGCTAGTAAAATCTGTTAATTTAATTTCAGTCCCGGCATTAAACGGTGATTGATTGATATTTAGCTGGGTATAAACTTGTGTGTGCAACATCAATAACCGCAATTGTCGCCAAAGAGGTTTAGTTTTTGCGTCTTCATGCCAAGTTCGCAGCATTCCCAAAAACTCTCCAGCTATTTCTCCATGCACAAAAAGTCTGTCTACCTCATCTAAAGCGATCGCAACAGCACTATCTCCTGGTAAAAGATACTTTTCAAAGTAGGTTCGGCATTTTATCTTACAATTACCCAAACTTTTGCGCCAGTGTTCTTCTACAGGTTGCTCTAACTCTAATATCTCGGCAATACTGGTGATAAACCACTGCAAAAACTTATCTAAGCTACTAAAATCTTCAGCTACTGCATCTCGTAAGTTTAAAACTACCGTGCGGTATCCTTGTTGTGCAGCATGGTGCATTACCCGTGACATTAACTCCGTTTTCCCAAACTGCAATGGTGCTTGAATTCGCAACAACGCACCCGGTTTGCATATTTCTTCATAACAGCGCGATTCGATGGGAGGACGTTCGATATAAGGTGACTCAGAAAATTCGATTGCGTTAACTTGAATTTCTGGGATTATGACTGTATCGCTTTTATTACCTTGTTTGTCCCACTCTCGTTGTAGCGCTTGACGGAAGTTGGTTTTTTTGACTTCTTCCCCTAATGCTTCGGAAAGATTGTTCCATAATTTACCGCCAACTTCACCGATATACTTAACTGCAAGGTGAGATTCGGATGCGATCGCGTCATAAGTTTTACCATCCCAGGCGCCGCGCAGTACCTGTACCTCGGAAGAACCAAGATGCTTTTTCGTGACTTGAAAAACTAGAGTATCTACTAGGTTTTGCGTTTGCGTCCAGGTTAATTCTAATTCTGATTTCATAAATTTTAGTTACCCAATTAAATGCTAAGGGCGGGGAGACCCCGCCCCTACGATATATGTTTACCATTATTTTTACTCACATCAGGCGCATCCGTATAAATACCCGGAAAAAACCGGATTTTTTCCGGAACTTTGTTTTTTACCCAAGTTTTCCGGTTTTCTGAGGGTGAATTGTTTAATTAATTACAAATAAAGAACCTGTTTTTTTCCCGCTGACTATAAAAAAATAATCGCTGATTATAGGGACATGTAAGAGACGAGTAAATCAAACGCCATCTGCATTAACAAGTCAAATTCAAGTCAAGGAAAAAAGGAAGTAAAATGACAACTAAACTTGGAAAAACAGTCAAATCTAGTTTTGCTTTAGCAATGGTTTTGTTAGGTTCTACCATCACATTAGCAACAAAAACTGTAGTGCCTGCTAATGCTTTGTCTAAATTTGATGTCAATCATACAAACTCTATTCAGTTAGCCAAGGTCGTTGACGGTGAAGGCACACCTGACACACCCGTTCAAAGCGAGAGTACACCTGAGACACCAACTCAAAACGAAAATCAAGTACGTACTGTCGATTGGTATAAGCAGCAAGTAGGTTTATCCAAAAGCGCTGAACTAGGTGAAGAGCGATGGTTTGATGACTTTTGCGAAGTACGCGCCTACCAAGGAGCAGTAACGTTAAATCGTGGTGTCACAGTAACAAATGTTTGTCAGCAAGATATTCCAGGTTGGCAAATTATTGGACACAAAATTGAGGTAATTGAGAACAAAAACGGGCGTGGTTCCTGGGGGGCTAATGTTATTGCGAAAGATGGAAATTTCACTGCCAATGAGCAGGAAATTGGTAGTAAGTACAAGATAGCAATAGAGCTTGCTGGTAAATATAAGGATATTGAGGCTAAACAAAGGTTGGAAATGGATTATCAGAGAAATCTCCAATTGATACGCAGCTACTCAAGCAATAAAAATAGTATTGAATTGAAAGCAACTGCTAATGGTGGTGCATTCAAAAAGTCCATCGTACATATCAAAGTTAAAGCCAAAGTGGTTCGCGTTATGTAATTTATTAGTATTTTGAATTATTTCCTTCGCAAAATCAACTTTCATCTTGTTACCAGATAAAAGTTCAATAACCTTACTTAACTCTTATCTGGCTGGATGTTTATAGACAATTTCACACCCTGATAGAAAGGACAGAAAAACATGTTTAATTCTTCAATCAAGTCAAAATTCGTTATGTTATTTGCGCTTAGTACTGTTTTAGTATCATCTATTGCTAGTAGCCCAGCCTTGACTGCCGCTACCCCGAACAAAGCAAAAACTCCAGAAATATCATCTACTGTAAGCAAAATAGATGCATCTTCATTAGGTAAAGTTGTACCTGTTGAAGATGTGAATAACGATAGGATCAAGCCTTCAGAGCCTGTGGATCAAATCAGCCGTAATGCAATGACCTGGAAAATGTTGACAAGCCCTTTAGTGCTTAATGGAAAAACCTATGTTTTGTTTGGTTCGGATAATGGTCAGCCTGGTGGTACCAATGCTTATAACGGCGACACTAGTATTAATGAATATCGATCGCTACTCTGCATTAATAAAGAGAAAGTCGTTCCGGCACCAGCAGGTCTGCCGCCATCTAGCGTAACACCTGGCGGTGCGACTAAAACCTCATGGTCTGGCGGTAAAGTGCTGGTGATTCCCAATATCCAAGGGAAGCAATTAACGTCTCAAGCAGTTGCAGACGATATGTGCGCTCAGGTAGGAAAAATTACTCGCGGTACTTCTGGATATCGTATGGCAGAATTCCATGATGGTACTGGTGAAAACCCTGGATGGAGTTTTTGGGCAGAAGCCTATAGCGATATAAATGGTTTAGCCCCGTCTACCCGCTATTGGGTTAACATTAATGACCAACCTGCAAATCCTTGGGGTAACAACATTAGATAAGTCGGTGTAAAAATTAAAGGTTTGTAGTAAGCGCTTACTACAAACCAATTTTCCAACTTTTCTATTCTTTACATAGTTCGCTTTATTCTCGCTGACCTACTTAGTTTTGGGGCGGAAGCTATCGAAATTCAGTAAGTCCGCGCCAATTGACGATCGTTGATATTTTTGATTTCGATAACTTCGGATGCTGTAAGCTAGTAGATACGTAGGGTGCGTTAGCGCTTCTCGTAACGCACCGTTCCGAGGCTTTGATGCGTTACGAACTTCGTTCTAACGCAACGCCAGTTGTTATAACGGAGGAAACCTCACGCCAGATGCCTCAACAGGGGGAACCCCCGCATGGCACTGACTCCGCAACGCGCAGGCTACGCCAACATAAATCAAACCGGATTCCTATATAGTAAGTGTCAAAATCCTTAATTCAAAAAACCTTATTGATTGGGATTTTAACACCTTAGGCGGGATGTTGGCTTTATATGTTGCTATAATCTGTTATATATAAATCGAATGTTCAGCTAAATATAAATTATGAACAAGATAACCGAGAGTTTAAATATAGAATTAATCGAAATTATTTCACAATTGCCAAGTAATGAACAAAAACAAGTATTAAACTTTGCTATTTCATTACATAATCAACGAAAATTAAAAGAATGGGATAACGTTTCAGATGAAGAAGCTGCTTCTTTAAAGGCAGAATTTGGTGACGAAGATATTAACTTTACAGAAGCTGTTTTAAGTAATTATCTACTTCACATTGATTCTGAGGATTAGGATTAAATGCGTGGAGATGTTTATTTAGCTGATTTAAATCCTAGTCGTGGATCAGAACAAGCAGGTATTCGACCAGTTATTATTGTCCAAAGAAATACTATTGACCGCTTTACACAGACAGTTGTGGTAGTACCTATAACTGGGAATCAGAGACGTTCTAGAATACCAGGTACAGTTGCTATACCTTCAGGGGAAGGTGGTTTATTACAAGATTCGGTAGCGCTTTGCTATCAGATTGTCGTTATTGATAAGCAGCGCTTAACCAGAAAGTTAGGTACTTTATCCTCAAACTACTTGTTGATGTTGAAGGAAGCATTAAAGTATACATTACAACTTGATGATTTAGAGGATGATGCCGTACCACCAACGGAATAATCTATATAGCAGTCCTAAATTATTAGTAATAATCAACTTGGTTGTGCAACTAACAACTTCACCAGTATATTTAACTACTAAGTGATATTTATAGACTATAGCGTCATAAGTTTTACCATCCCAGTTGCCGCGCAGTACCTGCACTTCGACATTGCTAAAATGGTCTACCTGAAATTACACGATAACATTGCTAATTTCAGTATATTAGACCTATTCCTGGCAGTATTGGGTTCATGCCGAATTTATCTCTAAATCGCTCTTCAAGCGCTTTTTAGTTTGGGCATTCCAGTTTTTCTCGCGTTTGTGGATGATTTTTAAGGTAATCTGTAAGCCAGTTGCAACCGTGCGCGAGTAAATCATCTAAATTCAAACTCCACATAATTACGGTTCCGTCTCTATCGGCGGAAGCAAGAGTTTTTCCATCTGGGCTGAAACTAATGTTTTCAACTGCGTTATTATGCCCAGTGAGGGTAGTAATTAATGTACCGTCACGCTTCCACAGTTTAACGGTTCTGTCAAAACTAGCAGAGGCAAGGGTCTGTCCATCTGGGCTAAAACTAAGGCTATTAACTACATTGCTATGCCCAGTGAGGGTAGTAATTATGATACCGTCAAGCTTCCACAGTTTGACGGTTTTGTCATTACTGCCAGAGGCAAGGGTCTTTCCATCCGGGCTAAAACTGATGCTTGTCACATCTGCATTATGCCCTGTGATGGTTTTAATCTGTTTGCCGTTAACATCCCAAAGTTTGATGGTTTTTCCATTATCGGCAGATGCAAGGGTCTTAGAGTCGGGGCTAAAACTGACGACCCCATTGCTATGCTCTGTAAGGGTTTTAATTGGGGTTCCGTCACGTTTCCAAAGTTTGATGGTTATCCCACTATCCTCGATAGAGGCAAAAGTCCTGCCATCTGGACTAAAACGGATGCTTGTCACATTCCCATTATCGCCTCTAACCCCTCTAATAGTTTTAATCAAAGTGCCGTCACGCTTCCAAAGTTTAATGGTTTGGTCATTGCTGGCAGATGCTAAAGTCTTACCATCGGGGTTAAAACTGACGCTTAACACCATATCACTGTGCCCAGTGAAAGTTTTAATCAAAGTACCGTCACGCTTCCAAAGTTTGAATGTATTGTCTTGGTCAAGACTAACTGAGACAAAGGTCTGTCCATCAGGACTAAAACTGACCTTAAAATCCCTAATGTCATTTTCATTAAAAGTTTTAATCTCTTTGCCATCACGCTTCCAAAATTTAATAGTTCCATCAGCGGTTGAGGTAAGGGTTTGTCCATCCAGGCTAAAACTGACGCTACTAACCTCACCGCTATGTCCTGTGATAGTTTTAATCTCTTTGCCATCGACATTCCAAAGTTTAATGTTTCCCCCACCATCAGCGGAGGCTAAAGTCTTGCCATCTGGACTAAAACTGACGCTATAAACAAACTCGCGATGCCCTCTGAGGGTAGCAATCAGAGTGCCATCACGCTTCCAAAATTTGATGGTTTTGTCACCACTAGCAGAGGCTAAAGTCTTGCCATCCGGGCTAAAACTGACGCTAGGAACTCCATCCTCATGCTCAGTGAGGGTTTTAATTAAAGTGCCATCGCGTTTCCACAGTTTAATGGTTTTGTCATAACTTGCAGAAGCAAGGGTTTGTCCATCTGGGCTAAAACTGATACTCTCAACAATATCGTTATGTCCTGTGAGGGTTTTAATCAATATACCGTAAATCTTCCCCTCGCAAAAGATGCGACTCATGACGATTAGAAGCCTCCCAAGCTAAAAAAGCTTCTGCGTAAGGGCGTAGATTTCTCAGTTCTTTCGCTACCCAAATATCATCAAAAACAGATTTGTAAATACGGTTGTAAACTTTTAACTTGCCCTCCTGCTTGACTACCAAGCCGGACAGGCGCAATTGCAGAATTTCAGGACTGTCGTCAGCAGGAATCTCACCGTGCTGCAATATTTGCTGGTACAATCCCAAAAACCTACAGGCAAGTTGCTCATTGTTGAGAATGCGATCGCGTATTGTATGCAAATGCTGTTGCTTATCCTGTGCTAACCAATTCTCAACAATGTGCGATCGCAAAATCGTAGAGACACTTTCTGCCTCTTTAAAAGCAGCTATTCGCAAGCCTGAAGTACAAATCAACTGGCACACCCATTGAGTAAGAAACGGTTGCCCACCCGTCCATGTCAAAACTTCTTTCATCACAGCTTGTGGATTATCGGCAACGGGCACCAATGCAGTTTCTAATGGCTTAACTTCATTAAGTTGAAAGCCTGTCAATTCTATAGCTCGATTCTCAATATTAAAAGGTGTATGATTTTTATCTTTAATCAAATCCTCTGGAGTCGCAACTCCCAGCAGCGCGATTGTAAGGCGGTTATATTTTGGTTTTTCAGCTCGTTTGTTGTAGCAAGAGCGAATAAAAGTAAAAAAATCGTCTTTGAAGTTTAAATTCAGAATACTATCGATTTCATCTATAAATATGACAATATTTTGAGTCCCCTGTAGTAGTACCTCTTCAACAAACTTACTCAACCTTAAAGATGGATGAATAAAGCTGTGCTTGCACCACCAGTCTTCCAAGTCAATATCTAAATTAAACTCGCTCACTAAATGACTGACAAATCCACCATAAAATTCATCTTCCGTGACTTGATGAACGCAAAGCTCTCTCATTTCAAATGCAACGCAGGTAAAACCAACTCTATTCAGGTTTGCCATTGTTCGCACCCGTAAACTAGATTTACCCATTTGCCGAGAATTCAGCACATAGCAAAACATCCCAACTTTTAAACCTTCATAGAGGTCAAAGTCAGCCTGTCGCACTACATAGGTGGGAGCTTCTTCACGGAGACTTCCCCCTACTTGATATTCATCACCTTCTTTAAAGGTACTCATAAACCGCTACAAGCTTAATTTACTTTTTTACCTTAACGACGCAACCAAAGTCACGATAATTAAACCCCCTGCTCCACCAAAACGCACTATGAGCCTTATTTCTACGTTCTCCGGCTAGTTCACGTATTCCACCAGATGAATGACATATGTATAAATAGTATTGAGTTGCGACATTTCTATGCTTACTTAAGTGAGATTTAATACATTTAACAACGGAATAGTTACTGTATAAAAAAATAAGTATAATATTTAACAAAATATGCAATTTGAAACAATAATATGCGATCGCTGAAGTTAGTCAGTGATTTTATAGTATATTTTGACGCTATTTATCATATACGTATTTACAATACCTATAGCAGTACCCTTACGGGTACTATTGTCGATAATTGCTACTACAAGTTCCGACAGGGATGGGAACAAAAGCCGATTAACCGTTTATCTTGATACTATGAACAGAAAAGCAACAGGTACTACAAAACTTATACGTTTGGAATGTAAATAATTGAGCTTGGGGACTCTAACCATGACAGATACAATTATTAATCCTGTTGAAACACTACTCATGTTTATCGTAGTTGAAAATGACGGTAAGATATGTTACTTACCCGCTGATTGGTAACAGTAGTAGCTGTAGGGTGCGTTAGTGACAACGTAACGCACCATCGAGATTATGCGGTGCGTTACGGCTTGCGCCTAACGCACCCTACGTTAGAAATAAATTATTGTGAGGTTATAACTACTACAGGACTTACGCACTGAAAACCTGAAACCTCGATCCCCTCTAGCCCCCCGATAAATTGGGGGGAATCTATAAAGCCCCCGGAGCGGGGGTTGGGGGATCTATAAAGCGTAAGTCCTATACTACTTACTAAAACGCGACCATCTGGACTAAAGGTATCTCCCGTCACCATACCCCCATGTCCTGGCAAGATTTTTCGACAATCACCCATACATCCCATAATCTAATAGTTCGGTCAGCACTTCCACTAGCTAACGTACAAGCATCCGGACTGAATGCTACTGCAAAGTTATTGGATATTCTTGGGTATCTCCCATTCTCGATGGGCAATATCTCAAAAAGTACTAATATCGGATGTGGTGTTTGCGGGAGCAACGCGATCGCTTAAAAGTTAAAGCGTCCGCGTATGTTGCTGACAAATTTTTGAAAACCCCTTGGTAATACGTAATTAACTTCCACAAGAGACAATCTTGTGTGAATATTATTAAAGTGATTAGATTTTTGCCAGTGCATCAAGCGTTGTCAAGGCAATGTTTCATCCGCGCTATAACATAGACGCGGTTTCCGTTCTTCCGTGAGGTTTTAGATGAAAGCAGGCGATCGCGTCCGTGTCAAAGAATCGGTGTTAGTATACCATCACCCCGAACATCGCAGTCAAGCGTTTGACCTGAAAGGTTCGGAAGGTGATGTGGTCGGTATTGCAACGTCTTGGCAAGGTAGACCAGTTAGCGCTAATCTACCGATAGTGGTTCAGTTTACTAAGAAGTTTAAAGCACACTTACGCGAAAATGAGTTAGAAATCATTTAATTTTTTCACTTTTTCATCGCCGGCGAAACCATGCAAAAATATTTAATTCGCCGCGCATTTTTTCTAGCTCTTGACGATGACGCGCTGCTGTAGTACGATACCACTCGCAATGTTCTTTTTTCTCTAATCGGATTTGCACTTCGTCGTAATATTCACGGGTCACCTGGGCAGCTTCAAACACTTCTTCAACTTCAGGTGGTTTTGAAGGGATAATGTGCGGAAAATCTTTTGACATAAAGTGTAAGAGTAGGGAGTAAGGAGGGGCAGGTTTATGAGTATTTTGATAGAAAACTATAAATCTCGGTAAACCCGCCCGTTCTAGGGAGGGGCAGGTTTATGAGTATTTTGATAGAAAACTATAAATCTCGGTAAACCCGCCCATACTAGGGAGTTAAAATAAAAACTTAAACACTTTATCCATTATTACAATTCTTAAAGCCTGTTTTGGTGAGTTTACCAAGATTTTCCTTACTACGAATGAAATTAATCTTAGGATAGGCATCTCGCCTGTGCTAGGCCTCCTGCGCCATCCAAACGAGAAAACCCAAAATTTGCTCAACCGGAGGGAGTGGGTAATCTGTAAGGTCAATGGTAACGCATTGCTGTTCGAGCTTCAGAAACCGCCAAACCGTGCCACTACTGACCGTTCCGTAAATTGTCGAGATCGGCTGTTGCTTTTGTTGGTTAAAGCGTTGTGCTGCTACCATTTCGGCGAGGCATTGCCCTAGCGCTGGTTTAAGGTCTTCCTTTTTGGCTTCCACCAGGATAACCGCAGGGGCTTTGATAAATAGCTGCTCTGGGGAACGACTAATGAGAAAGTCAACATAGCCAGTCAGTTCAGTTTCCTGTTCTACATTAAATTCCTCGCCAGAGAAAACGCTAATCTGTCCTTTGAGTTGGCGTTTTACCTCCAGTAACACAGGATTAATGATGCCCTCAGAACGGGCTTTCTCGCTACTCACTGCGATCGCCCAGGGAATCGTTTCTTTCAGAATATCCACTAGCAAAGGGGTAGGGGTGACTGAGGGAATTTCTGGCAGGAAACGGCCTCCTTCAATGATTGTGAGTTGGAAATCCTCTACAGCTTTACTGAGAGTGAATTTACTATAAGGCATAGATTTATAATTATTAGAGAGTATGAAGAATTTGCTCTTTACAGAAGGGCGTAAATAACTATCCAGTTGAAAAAGGTTAAAAAGTTTATAAAACAAGCTTTCTTATCTTCACTCCTAACTCTAATATTTACAACCAACCTCGCAAGCGGTACACGACGATACCGATGTATTCTTTAAGAGCGCTGGTAAATTGGTCGATGTTGGTGGTATCAGGTATCAGGTTGAGAATCGCTGATTTTGGCGTGCTGGTGAGTTCTTGCAATTCCCCGTAACTAACCAAAAAATCGGTAGGTGCGGGGATAACATCAATATTTTGTTTTTGAAAAATTAAAAGCGATCGCGGCATGTGAATTGCCGAAGTAATTAATAATACTTTCTTAATGCCCCGACTTTCGAGAATCTTCTTGACATTTACGGCATTTTGATATGTAGTCAGCGAATCGGGTTCCTCGATAAGTGCTTGTGCGGGTATACCAATCGAAGTCAGGATTTTTGCCATATCCTGAGATTCGGGAGTACCTTTACCAAACCATTCGATGCGACCGCCGCTGAGAATAATAAAAGGGGCTTTTTTTTGGCGATATAATTGTGCAGCATAAATAACGCGATCGCCTGACTCTGACAAGTCTACCGTGGGACGCGGTAAAAACGCCGAACGAGTTGCACCACCCAATACCACAATTGCTTCAGCCGTTGGTAACGGAGACGAAGGAATATTTTGCCATTCGAGCGATCGCACGAGATAACGCGACACCCAAGCATTACTAGTACCTAATAATATTATGAGTGCAAAAATAATACAAAAAGCCGCAGTTCGCGGACGTTTCCAAATAGTTAGTAGCGCTACCACTAAAATCACACAGGCAAGTCCGAGTGGATAAAAAAATAGCGGTAGCAACTTAGAAAGATACAAAAACATAGTTAGGAGTTAGGAGTGAGGAGTTAGGAGTGAGGAGTTAGGAGTTAAGAATTAAGAGTTGGGAGTTAAGAGATGTAGAGACGCAAAATTTCGCGTCTTCAGAAGAGTTAGGAGTTAGAAATAAAATAACTTTATTCTTTCCCCTCTTCCCCCTCTTCCTCCCCTTACCCCTTACCCTTTCTCCAACTTATTCCCAAAATCGGAAATTAATTCTGCCACGAGGACGACGAACTCGACGAGTTTGCCGTCTCTGTCTTCCTGTTGTCTGTTTGGGTAATTCGGCAACTTCTCCTTCAGTCAATTCGGGAGGTAGATCAGTTTGGGTAGCTTCCTTGCTTCCCCACCAAGCAAGAATCAAACCCCCAGCAAAACCACCAAATGCACCCAACAAAATGCCTAAGGGTGCTGGATACCCTAACCACACAAAACCAGCGAGAAAGAATAACCAGTATTTTAACCCTGCATCGATTCCTTCTGAAGTTGCTAAAGTAGAGGGTTGGGAACCACTTTTATTTGCTTGGCTAAACCAACTAAGGCTAAAACCCGCTAGTATACCTAGAAAAACACTCCAAGGGATGTTCTTCGTAGATAAATACAAAACGAGTGTTAAAAATGACCCAATAATGATTTGGGAGAAGAAATTTGGCGGAATAGGAATATTACCTATATTATTTTTTTGTCCCATAAGTTTTAAGTGGCTTCATCGCTAATTACACCCTCTAATTGTGCCGTTAGTGGTCGAGTTGTGTCCAAAGTTTTTAGATAAGTTTTTTCGCTATCCGTGAAAGGTTCGGCATTTTGTAACTGCGATGATAGTAAATCTGCTGTCGCATCGGCAATATCGCCAGTCCGGTTGTACAATCGTTCCTGCAATACCTCCACTGGTGCGGTACATTCGATAATTTGCAGGGGGATGTTGTGCGATTGGGACTGCGCGATCGCATCTCCTCTCAACGCCGCTCGGTCGTACTTAGCATCTAAAATTACCTGATATCCCTGGTTTGCTAGTAAAATCCCTAGCTCTAATAACCGCCCGTAGGTTTTCGCAGTCATTTCTTGACTGTACAAATCGCTACCGCCACGCTCGTACAGCGGTATCCCTCCTAAATGCTTCCGCACTGCATCCGACCGCAGGTGAATTGCGCCGATTCGCTTTGCTAAATGCCGCGCTGCCGTACTTTTACCCGAACCCGATACTCCTGACATCAAAAATAATTGCCCTTGACGCGGTTGAGTATATTCCCATGCTTGGGTATAATACGGTGTTGCAATTTTTGCTGACTCTTCCTTGACTGCTGCGGGAACTCCTGGGTCATTGAGTAAAAATGAAATCACTTTTGCCCGTACATATGCTTGGCGACTCATATACAAAGGCAACACCTGCAAGCCTTCCCAATCACCTGTTTGCTCGG
This sequence comes from uncultured Calothrix sp., assembly GCA_964242965.1. Taxonomy (GTDB): domain Bacteria; phylum Cyanobacteriota; class Cyanobacteriia; order Cyanobacteriales; family Nostocaceae; genus JANNFJ01. Next base: position 28,045 of record CAXTCQ010000028.1, read on the forward strand.
CGTATGTATTCAAAAACACATTAGCTAAATCTTTACGCTGGCGTGCTTCCAAATCCATCACGGTAAAAGCGACATCGTACATCACATCAACAAACCGGAATGGTTCGTTGAACTCGATACAGTCAAATAATAAAATTTGCTCGTGCCACATGCAAATATTCTGCATGTGTAAATCCCCGTGACATTCGCGGATGAAATTATTTGCCATTCGGGTTTGAAATATTTCGGCACGTTCGGCAAAAAACTTATCGGTATATTGCTTTGTTTGGTCAAACTGTTGTTGAGTTTGGGGACCACCAATATAGTGAGTAGTTTGTTCGTAATTTTCGTCAAACGAAGCGCGAACTTGGGGAATTTCACCAAAACTGCGAATATAGTCGTTAGTTTCTATTTTGCTATGATATCTAGCTACGACTCGTCCCAATTCTTCGATATGCGATTCATCCAACTTCCCATCTTCAAACATGGTGCTAAACAGCCCGGACGAAGGAAATTCGCGCATTTTGAGTGCATATTCTGCGGGTTCTGCCGTACCATTAAGCTGATATTGTTCGCCATCGAGGGTTATTGGTAAAACTTCCAGATACAATTCTGCTGCACCGCGTTGATTGAGTCGCAACTCTTCATGACAAAAATTACGTCGCAAGTCGAGGGTTGAGTAATTTAAAAAGCCGAAATTTACAGGTTTTTTCAACTTGTAAACAAAATCTCCAGTCAGCAGCACATACGAACAGTGCGTCTGGATGAGTTTGATGGGTTCTTTGCAAGCATGTGGATAAAATCCTGGCTGCAACATTTGTTGAATCAAAGCGGGCAGGGAAGCGTCAGTCATAATTGGGAAGGGAGTAGGGAGTAGGGAGTAGGGAGTAGGGAGTAGGGAGTTAGGAGTTATGAGTTATGAGTTAGAAATTAATTTTGTCTCCTCCCCTACTCCCTCCACATGCCTATCTTCCCTACTCCCTATCCCTTATTAAACTTAGATAGCTTAACAAAAAAACCAGGGTTTAAACCCTGGTTAATTTAATACTTCGTACAAATTTCAACTAAGTTGTAACGTTAAACAGGGAAAGAGGGAAAGGGAGAACGGGGAAAAGGGGGACAAGCAAGCAATATTTCTTACCCACCTCTCTACCTCCCCTACTCCCTACTCCCTATTCCCCACTCCCTTAATTCTTAGCAGAAGCATAAAAACTTAGGTGATAAATATTACCTTTAGCTGCGTGAGATTGAACTTCCTTGATAACGGTGGTTCCAGTCCAACTGATATCACTTATATTGAGTTCTACTGGAGTTTTGTCAACACGAGCTACTTTTAGCAGACGCTCGACGGTTTTGGCATTAACAACGAGAGAAATAGACTCGGTGCCTTTGTGACCGTATAAATTCGCTGGGATTAATCCAGAGCGACGCAGAGCATTGGGTTTGCTGCCTTCTGGTCTAGTGTTACATTCAACTGTGATTGCCATAGTTCAATAATTCAAATCCAATTTGTTAATCTTAATTGCGATCGCATGATTGCGGGTGCAAAGCACCCGAAGCGCTTCAGAGACTCAATCATGAGTATCGCATAAGCTTCGTTTATAGCAGGGCTTTATGAGGGAGCATTGCTTAAGTTGCTCTGGGCGATCGCAAAACTTACATTATATTCTAAAAAAGATTAGAAATTGAACCTGAACCGAAATTGCTATGCTCGAAAGGGGAAGAGGTAATCGCTATACTTAGTTTTGATGGGTTAAGAAATTAACCACAAAGTACACAAAGGGCACAAAGTAAGAGTTTTAACGGATTGGTTAGGTGTTGAAAACCTTGGAGAGAGAGACGCGATACCCAAGCGTCTCTACATCCCGCAAAATTAATGACACGAACCATTAGATACAGCCATCTGCCCTCACGCACCCAGACTCTAAGCACTCATTAACGAAACCGGTGTCCCATCGGCGTGCAATAGTGCCCGCTTTGGTCCGTGAATGGGGTCTTCGAGAATAATCGTTTGGTCGCGGCTTGCACCTAAGGATACAATCGCAATCGGTACTTCCATCAACTCAGCCAAGAACTTTAAATAGTCCTGTGCTTGCTTGGGCAATTCTTCCCAGAAACGACAACCACTTGTTTCTCGCTTCCATCCCGGAACGGTCTTGTAAATTGGACGACATTGGGCAAACCGACGCGCACTGGTAGGAAAATGGTCGCAACGTTCGCCATCGATTTCGTAAGCGATGCAAACCTTGATTTCATCAAGTTCGTCGAGAACATCAAGCTTTGTAATAGCCAAACAATCCATGCCGTTAATCCGTACTGCATAGCGTCCAATCACCGCGTCAAACCAGCCACAACGGCGTTTGCGTCCGGTGGTAGTGCCGAATTCTGCACCCTTGGCACATAGCAATTCACCCATTTCGCCGTTGAGTTCGGTGGGAAATGGTCCCTCACCGACGCGGGTTGTGTAAGCTTTAGCAACACCAATTACTCGGTCAATCGCTGTTGGTCCTAACCCGGTTCCAACACAGGCCCCACCCGCTACCGGGTTCGAGGATGTGACATAAGGATATGTACCGTGGTCGAGGTCGAGTAATGTACCTTGCGCTCCTTCAAACAAAATATTGCGGCGTCGTTGAATCGCATCGTATATTTTCAGCGAGGAATCAACGACATATTTTCGCAGACGCTCGGCATACTCTAAATAATCTGCGATTACTTCTTCGGGGTTTAACGGCGGCAGATGATAAAGCTTTTCTAGTATTTCGTTCTTATAATTAATCGTCCATCCCAACTGTTCGCGCAATCCAATCGGGTCCATCAGGTCTAATATCCTGATGCCTGTTCGCTCGGATTTGTCGGCATAAGTTGGACCAATGCCACGACCGGTAGTGCCAATTTTATGGCTTCCTCTTTGTTCTTCCGACGCTTGGTCAATTAGCCGATGATACGGCATGGTGACGTGCGCCGTTTCGGATATGAGCAAATTAGCTGTGGAAATTCCCAATGTTTCCAACTGGTCGAGTTCGGCAATTAGAACTTTTGGATCAATCACGGTTCCGGAACCGATGATACATTGGGTATCTGGATACAAAATACCAGAGGGAATCAAGTGCAGTTTAAAGGTCTGACCTTTAACTACAATCGTGTGTCCAGCATTGACACCCCCTTGATAACGCACAACTACATCTGCGGAGCGGCTGAGTAAATCAGTTATTTTACCTTTTCCTTCATCGCCCCATTGGGCACCTATGACAATGACGTTAGCCAAGTTTTTATTTTTAAAGAGCTAAAGTTTGCACAAATAATAATTATCGGCAGATGGTGTTAATAATGTCAAGCTCGATGCATAAATATTTTTAAAAATTAATTTCTTCTCTATTGGCTCAATTTCAGGAGTTACCGATTGTTTGGGGATTTTGGAGTTATTAATTATAACGAACCACATAAGCGTTCATCGTTCCCGTAGGGTAGGGTACAAAGAATGCTAATTGGAAGATGCTCCTTACACCCTACACCATAATTACAAACTGAGTAAGCCGATACAGCAAAGGGTTGAGGAAGCGGATATTGTTGACTTCCTTTGATTTTGAGTTGGTGGTAAGGATTGCAAATTTAATTTTAACTGGTTCTTTGTGTAATTCTTCAGTTATCGAAAAGCAAAAAGTCACATCAAGGTTACACCACCAAGGGGAGGATTTTTACGGGATGAAGAAATTATCTTTTACAAAGAAGTTGACTGCTGCTTTTGGACTCGCATTCGCAGTTATCGCTATTAATACTGTTATTTCCTATAGCAATTCTAGTCGGCTGATTGATTACCAGCATTCGTTAACACAATCTTTGCAAGCTTTAGTACAACTTGAAAGCACGAAAACGGCATATATTAATACTGAAATAGCCAAACGCGATTACTTAATTACTGGCAAGCAAAATTATCTCAATACTTATTTGAGCGGAGTTGAAGAAACTAATATAAATTTACGACACTTACAAGCTCTAACATTTAATTACTCAACAAGTGAAAAGTATATTACTTTACTCAATAATCAAATTACAAACAGTTTCAAAATTTTTGCCCGCGAAGTTGAATTAAAAAATCAAGCTAATTCAACTTATGGTGAAGTTATGTTGTCGAGTAACTCAAAGGTAGTAAATGATATTGAACAACTAATTCAAAAAATCGCAGCAGCAGAGCAAAAATTATTACAACAACGTCTGAACGAATCTCAAATCAGTTTCCATTATCTAACAACGTTTTCGATTGCCACATTTGGAGATGTGGGTTTGGTAGGACTTTTGTATTTGCTGTTACGAAGTTATATAATTCGTTTGAAGCTAACCGAACAGCGGTTAGTAAAAAGCGAAAATCGCTTGCAGACGATAGTCGATGCCACTGAATGTATTAGTTTAATCGCTACCGATGGAACGTTGTTGGAAATTAATGCTTCCGGAATAGCGATAATGGCAGTTCAAACTGCCCAAGAATTAGTCGGCAAACCTCTCAATGCGCTGATTGCATCGGAGTATCAAGAAGCTTTTGCAGCGTTACATACTGATGTTTGTCAGGGAAAACGCGGTTTTTTGGAGTTTGAAATTATCAATCACCAAGGTGAGCGTCGTTGGATAGAAACTCATGCAATACCTCTATCCGAGGCAAATACGACATTTTTACACTTAGCGTTGATGCGCGATATCACTGAGAAAAAACTTGCACAACATCAAATCAATCAACAAGCAGCTTTGCTAGATGCAGCAGTAGATGCAATTTTGGTGCAAGATATGCAATTGAAAATTCAGTATTGGAATCAAGGTGCGGAACGTCTTTATGGTTGGAGTGCAAAGGAAGTAGTTGGGAAGAATACTTCGTACTTACTGTATCAAGCATCGCAGCAACTCGAAGCAGCACTTGCGAGTACGATTAAGTACGGTACGTGGCAAGGTGAATTGAAACAGGTTCGCTGTGACGACCGCGAAATTATTGTTGAAAGTCGCTGGACTTTGCTCCGAGATAGTTCGGGTGAACCAAAGTCGATTTTGACCGTGAATACAGATATCACCCAGAGAAAACAGTTGTCCATGCAACTAATGCGATCGCAAAGGCTCGAAAGTATCGGTACGCTAGCTGGTGGTATTGCTCACGATTTGAATAATGTGCTATCACCGATTTTAATGTCGGTACAGTTATTACAAATGAAGTTGCGTGATAACGAACACCAGCAGTTGTTAAAAATGCTCGAAAATAACGTCAAACGCGGTGCAAGTCTCGTCAAACAGATATTATCGTTTGCCAGTGGGATGGAGAATAAGCGCATTGTTATAGACTTAAAGCAAGTAATTGCCGAAATCGAACAAATTATTACCGAAACTTTCCCCAAATCAATCGCTTGCCAAATTGAACTTCCTGCCCAATTAAACCATGTCTGTGGCGATACAACCCAAATCCACCAAGTACTGATGAATTTGGTCGTAAATGCCCGCGATGCAATGCCTGATGGCGGAAAGTTAAGTATATCTGCAAAACATTTTGTTGATAATAATACTAGCGATAATTACATTATTATTACTGTCACTGATACGGGTATGGGAATACCGCAGCATATTCAAAAACATATATTTGAGCCATTTTTTACCACGAAAGGTATCGGAAAAGGTACGGGATTGGGACTTTCGACCACGCTAGCAATCGTTAAAAATCATGGTGGTTTTGTGAAGCTTGATAGCGAGGTTACGAAAGGAACTAGTTTCCAAATATTTCTGCCCGCGTTGCAAACCTGCGAACCTTTAAAAAATGAACCCGAAGTTGGCTTTATTACGGGACGCGGTGAGTTAATTTTGGTCGTTGATGATGAAGAAAATATTCGTAAAATTACGCAATCAACTTTAGAAGCTTGCAATTACCGGGTTTTGACTGCTGGCGATGGTGTGGAAGCAGTAACAATTTATGCCAAATACCAACATGATATTAGTGTCGTTTTACTCGATATGATGATGCCTACGATGGATGGTGCGATTGCAATTCGCACTCTACAAAAGATAAACCCAAAAGTAAAAATTATCGCCTTGAGCGGATTGCTACCAAGTCATAAAGTCCATCCCACGAATATGGGTGTCGAAGCTCTTATATCCAAACCTTGTACCGCTAAGGAACTACTCCAAACGATAAGCATGGTTAATAGGAGTTGGGAGTTAGGAGTTAGGAGTTAGGAGTATCCCTGTCAAGGTGAAACTAAAATATGCTTCTTCGTGTCCTTTGCGTCCTTTGTGGTTCAACATAAAGATTTTTTTGAACCACAAAGGACACAAAGAGCGCAAAGCTAAGAAGGTGTTTATAAATTCGGCAAAAGCCTTAATTTGTCATGCCCAATCGAGCGACAGCGTATCGGATGCATCTCTTGACTACGCTCCAAACCTTAGATTCTAGAGCCTACGGCACGCTAAGAGCGAACGTTCCTCAGAATGACAGATTTTATTTATAAACACCCTTTTAAAGAAATTATCTCTGGCAAGCGATTACTTTTACCTTTGTTCTTGTTAAGATTAATAAAATTTTTAAAAATATTGACTACTATGGCTTTATATGCGGAATTGCATCGACATCTGGGAGGTTCGGTAGTACCCCGCGTACTGTGGCGGTATTTCCAACGTCAGTCGTCGGATTTAGTTTCTCGGTTTCACGACTATTCAGCATTTGAAGAATTTTATACTAAACCTCGTAACACCCTTGATGAGTATTTAGAATTACATACCCTCGTTGAAAGCGTGCAAACGGTAGATACTTTACCGTACTTTATTTATCGCTTGTTGCGCGGAGCGTACATTTTTGAAAATCTGGCATATTTAGAACTGCGTTACACCCCATACTTACGTACACCCGAACACCTCAGTCAAAGCGATCGCATTGACAAAATGACGGAAATTGTGGAGGTTGTAGGTAAAGCGAGTCAAATTCCTGAATATCCAATTGTAACTAGCCAAATTCTCTGTATGCATTCGCGTTTACCCTATGAGGTAAATAAAGCGATTGTCGATTTGGCTGTCCAAAACAAGAAGTTTGTTTGTGCGGTGGATGTGGCAGGGGGAGATAGCCACTATGCCGAAAGACTCGATGAATGGGCACAATTATATGAGTACGCGCTTTCGTTGGGCGTAAATACTACCGGGCATCTTTATGAAACTACCGCAGGTTGCTATCCCGAATTATTACCCTTTTTAATGCGAATTGGGCACGGGATTCAAATTCCTTTGTTGTATCCGGAATTACTGCCTTCTTTGGCGCAGCGCGGACAATGTTTGGAGGTTTGCCCGACAACTTACTCGAAAACCGGGACTTTAGATGATATTCGCCAGTTAAAGGTAGTATTCGACCGATGTTTTGAAGCAGGAGTTGATATTGCTATTTGTACGGATAATGCGGGGTTGCATAATGTCCGCTTGCCGTTTGAATATGAGAACTTGCTGACTTACGATATTATTAGTTTTGAGCAGTTGCAAGCTTGTCAAGATGCCGCGTTTAAACATGCTTTTGCTTGGCCTTACGGGCAGCGTCCGGCTTCGCTTTTGAATGGTATCTTACATCCGCAACCTGCGAAAGTTTTGGCGGTGAGAGAGTAGCTTGTAGCGCATTATTTGCCGTGCGAATACTTAACTTAGCGGTCTGTGTCATTGATTTTGACCCTTTTGAGGGGTTGTAGTTGTAGGTTGGGTGTAGCGCGTTAGCGTTACCCAACATTTAACAGTTGGGTTCCACGCTCGTCTCAAGGGGACACGCTGCGCGTTGGCGTAGCCTGCGCTTTGCGCTTACGTTCCACCCAACCTACTACTCCATGTCAAAAGTTTTGATAGGTACTTAGTAGCGCTTAAGCGCATAAAAAACGTTAATTTAGAGGGCTAGAGCAACAACTACGAAGCCCCCAAAACTAATGACACGAAGCACTAGATTTGGCGCAGCAGTGATGTTTCATTTTTAAAAGAAAATAATTAAAGCTCACAATATTGTCAGGGCAATGCACAGAACAGCCCTTACAGATGAAATTAGATATTACTTTTATTTAAAAATAATTAAATTTTATTTGTAATTTTAATTAACATTCGTTAAAAGTATCGGGGTTTACTTATGACGTACACTGTACTTCATGGTATCTTCGATTCAAACCTTACCCAACGAAGTCGTACACCTGATAGCGGCTGGAGAAGTTATTGATTCTTTAGCGGCTGTAGTAAGGGAATTGGTCGAAAATTCTCTCGATGCAGGTGCAACACGAATTGTAGTTCACATCAACCCCGAACAGTGGCGCGTTCGCGTTGCTGATAACGGTTGCGGAATGAACTACGAGGATTTACAAAATGCTGCGTCTTCTCACAGTACTAGTAAGATTCGCAGCAATGCTGATTTGTGGAAGATTCACAGTTTAGGTTTTCGTGGTGAAGCGTTGCATTGTTTAACAACGCTGGCTGAGTTAGAAATTTTTAGCCGTCCAACTCCTGCTTTTATCCCTGATGAAAGTAATTGGGAAGATAATAGCTGCGGTTGGCGGGCAGCATACAGTGATGGTGGGGAAACCGTGCAACTCGAAGCAGTTGCGATCGCACCCGGTACTGTCGTCACTGTCTCAAATCTTTTTGGTAATTGTGCGGCACGACGGCAAGGTTTACCCAGCATTTCGCAGCAAATGAAAGCCGTCCAAGCGACAATTTATCAGATTGCTTTGTGCTATCCCCAAGTAGCGTGGCAAATTTGGCAGCAGGAGCGCATTTGGTTTAGTATCAGTCCTGCTGCCACAATGGGCAAGCTATTACCGCAAATACTTCACCAAATCCGACGCGACGACCTACACGAACTAACTTTAGAATTATCCCCTCATTGTTATACTTTAGAACCACTTCCAAGCAAGCACTTAGAAGCAGCTACATACAATAACTACTCACTCTCAACTTCTAACTCCTCACTCCTAACTTCTAACTCCTCACTCCTAACTTCTAACTCCTCACTTTATTTAGCTGCTGGATTGCCCGACAGGTGTCACCGTCATCGTCCAGATTGGGTGCGAATAGCTATCAATGGACGCATGGTCAAAGCACCCGAACTCGAACAAACAATATTAGGAGCATTTCATCGCACATTACCACGCGATCGCTATCCGGTTTGTTTGATGCATTTACTCATTTCCCCCGAACAAATCAACTGGAATCGCAACCCCACCAAAACCGAAATCTATCTCAATCATCTGGGTTACTGGCAAGAACAAATCAATGTTGCCATCGACCAAGCACTTCGCATTAACTCCGATACCGTTAGCGAAGGTGTTCAAACTAGCAGAGTTGCCCAATTAATTAAAGTCGCAGAATCAGAAAGTTCCTATCACACCAACCGTTCCATACAACCCGAACCGAAACCTGAAAATAATACAACAGACGCGGAATTGGGAGACGCGAAATCTGGAGACGCGAAATTGGGAGACGCGAAATTGGGAGACGCGAAATTTCGCGTCTCTACATCTAATTCCTCTACTCCCTTATCCCTAAAAGCAGTCGCTCAAATTAACAATACATATATAGTTGTCGAACACCCTGGTGGAATGTGGTTAATTGAGCAACACATTGCCCACGAACGGGTATTATACGAGGAAATTAGCGACAACTGGCAGCTAGTGCCCATCGAGCCGCCAATAATATTGTATCAACTGTCACCAGCCAAAGTCGAACAACTACAGCGAATCGGTTTAGATATTGAACCCTTTGGGGAATATCTTTGGGCAGTTCGCACTGTTCCTGCAATGCTGCGACAGCGCGAAGACTGCAACCAAGCGCTTTTGGAATTGAGTTTAGGAGGTGACTTACAAGCAGCGCAAGTATCTGTCGCTTGTCGCAGTGCTATTCGTAACGGCACACCACTGACTTTATCGGAGATGCAAACGCTTTTGGAACAGTGGCAGCGTACCCGCAACCCTCGTACCTGTCCGCATGGAAGACCAATTTGTTTATCGTTGGAAGAGTCCTCGCTATCAAAGTACTTTCGGCGACATTGGGTAATTGGTAAGAGTCATGGGATTTAATGGGCTTTTACTAGATATACTATTAACGGCTAAAAATTAGACTTTTTTGTAGGTTGGGTGGAGCGAAGCGTAACCCAACGCAAGATGTTGGGTTCCACGCTCGTCCCAAGGGGACACGCTGCGCGTTGGCGTAGCCTGCGCTTTGCGCTTACGTTACACCCAACCTACGTTATTTTATTTTCAGGCTTAACACCAAGCGTATTGATATAAAACATTGCTTGATAAAAGAGCGATTGGTAAACATTTATGCTAAAAACAGCTAGTAACTTGGCTTTTTATTGCCAAAAAATAAATAACTCAAGCCTCTCCCTCGTGGGGGAGAGGCTTGGAGAGGGGTTCTGTATTAGGTTCAATTTTAACCTATTCGCAGTATAAAATGTTTAAATAATACTTTATAAAAATTATCTATTGAACTATACTCCAAATATTCACAAATGAAGTTAATTTAAATTCGCGGTTATTGTAGCAAGTTGTAACGTGATAGCAGTATCCTAGTTGAAAGTCGCGTTTTGGTCGTGACATAAAAACTATAAAATACTAATTATTGTTGAAGAAGCTGCACGCTACAATGCGTGTATACGAACAGCCAATCTTATTGCTTGCTGTCTATTGTCAATTCAATCTACTGGGATAAATCATTATGCTATCAGTTGAACAATTAATTCAAGAAGCCTTATCTTTACCCAATGCTACCAGAGTATTTTTAGTAGAAAAGCTAATTGAAAGTCTAGAATCTGACATTGACGAAAACACGCAAAGCATTTGGAACACAGAAGCTAAAAAACGCCGGGATGAAATTCGTAATCATACAGTTGAGCCAATTTCTGGAGAAGTAGCTTTAGCTCAAATAAGACAAATTCTAGACAAATGAAATATACCTTTCATCCTGCTGCATTAACAGAATACTCAGAAGCAGTCCAATTTTATGCAGAAAATAAAATCAGATAATGATGAATAAGTTTATACCTATTCCTCCATGAACCGCCAAAAAATTCTAATCCTAACTGCGAATCCTACCAATACCCAAGCATTACGTTTAAGCGAAGAAGTCCGAGAAATTAAAAATGCTTGGGAATGCTCATTAAAACCAGAACAATTTGAAATTATCGTTGAAGAAGCTGTACGTCCAAAAGAATTACGTCGTGCTTTGTTAACTCACAAACCCCAAATACTTCACTTTTCGGGACATGGTGACGGTGAACAATTCTCAAGAAGTCTATGTTTCCCTAAAAGTGAATCAATCCCCTTTTAATGTGGGTTTATCTATCGAAATAGGAGAATTTAACGCTACACAAATACAAGAATTAATCCAACGACATGGATTAGATTGGTCTCCATAAATAAAAGATAATGCGTTAGCGTTTTGCAACTTAAACTTAGGCAAAATCCTCTAACGGCTAGAAAGACGGTGCGTTACGCTTTACGCTAACGCACCCTACAACTCTTCTAACTCACTAATCTTGAAACGCGCAATTTATCGCTAATTCGGCATTATCTAAAAGGGTATCCTTATCAAGTAAATAAGCCGAATATTGGGGAGTTGTGCTAAGAAGGTTATTAATTCGTGTTTTTGCACTTTCGACAATTGCTGCATCGAGACTGCCATTATTAATCGAATCGGCAAAATCTTGCGCGATCGCAGTTGTCCTTTCCACCGACGATGATGGTAAATTGCGCGACACCATGAACAAGTCGCAACCCGCGTTAAATGTCTGCGTCACGGTTCCGGGGTTTTTGTACATGTCCGCAACCGCTTTCATATCGAGGTCATCGGATACAATCACTCCTTGATATCCGAGTTCTTCGCGCAGTATTCGTGTCAATATTGTTTTCGATAAAGTTGCTGGTACATTCGCATCTATCTTAGGAAAGAGAATATGTGCGGTCATTACCATCGGTACTTCTGCTTTTATCAATGCTTGGAAAGGAATTAATTCTCGACTTCGCAATTCATCGAGAGTTAAATTCAACATTGGTAATTCGAGGTGAGAGTCGGTGCTGGTGTCGCCATGTCCGGGAAAATGTTTCGCGCAACCAATTATACCTGCATCCTTAAGTCCAAATAAATATTCGCAGGCATAGTTTGCGGTAGCATCGGAGTCTGTGGAGAAAGCGCGAGTGCCGATGATAGGGTTGGTAGGGTTAGAGAAAATATCGGCAACAGGCGACCAGGAAACGTTGATGCCCATTGATTTTAGTTCGGTAGCGGTGGCAGCAGCAATTCTTCGGGACTGCGTACCCACTAGGTATGCTTCCGGAAATCGGGTAATGGGAAATGGGGGACGATGAACGCGACCGCCTTCGTGGTCAAGGGTCATAAACATTGCCTCACGTTCGGCATATTCGCGTATTTGCTGATTTAGTTCTTTGAAGGTTTGCAACCAAACTTCGTAATGACGACCAATTTGAAAGTTTTTACCGTAGAATACAATGCCGATGGGTTTGACTTCGCTAAGTAACCTTTTATCGTCATCGTTGAGTGTAGTCCCGGAAATACCAATCAGCAGATGGTTTCCAAATTGTTCGAGTTGACCTGATGCGGACATAGTATTTTTCCCGTAGTTGTGTTGTCAAAGGTATATTTTCCACTCTTCATGGAGATAATAACGCTTTGTCCGGGCTTTTGTTATCAACCTGCAACACCGAAATTTCTCAATATTACACTTCTACTTCTTCCCCCATCTTCATCGAAGTGCATAACTTAAATACGGTTACCGCTATATAAAAATGTAGCGCTGTTATTCTTTGCTCGCGCATTCATTATTTACAATAGCTTTACTATGGAGTATTTACCATGATCCAAGAAAATCGAACCAAATTCAAACAAGTTAATAATACCCAGAATTCAAAAGATAATGCTGCTATCTTTTGGTTAGATAGTAATAACAATACCGGGACTGATACTGAGTTTCTAAATGGCAGACGAATAGACGAAATTAATGAAGAAAGCCCTTTTGACAAATCGTCTAGAGGTAACGGTACTAGAGGTGGTCCAGATACCGATCCTCCTAATAGTTAATACTTAATGAATCATTTTATTTAACGTTATTAGCGCTTTTTATCAATGTTGTGAATAACAGATGTCTAATATCACGTTCGGTCAAACACTTATAGTTGGCTCGTAGTTGCGCGAAGAGCGCTCTTCTGACTACATGTAGCGCTAAAGCGTAACTACAAACGTATATTTTATTTATAAGTAATTAGCCTAACTTAATATAGCGTTTCCCTCTCAAGTGAGGTACAGTCGTAGGGGCACAGCAGTGCTGTGCCCTTACATCTTGGACGAAGCTAGTGTACTTCATTAAACTGAGAACCGCTATATAAGACGTAAAATTTTTTACCTGGCTAGGGTTTATGTCATTAATATTGACCTTCTCATGAAGACCGGAATCCGGGTTTCTTAAAGAAACCCGGATTCTAGCCCTCGCAAAAAAGTCAAAACGAATGATATGGAATACTAGTAATCGCACTATTTTCTAAAAACCGTAGTACAGATAGATTGGCCGTAGGGGCGGGGTCTCCCCGCCCTGTACTCCTGCCCATCGCCCATATATTTGTATCAATATTTTATACGAATTCAGATTATGTTTCTGATACTTAGATTATTGTCAAGGGCGGGAAAAAAAGTCAAGGGCGGGGAGACCCCGCCCTACGGTTTCTCTCTAACATTTAAACAAAAACGATTGATTTCTTGTCGAGAAATCGTATTATTCTCGGCATTAACTTGAGAATTTATTTTGAGATAATCGCTTATCCATTCACAACCAGATGCAAGCAATTTATCTAAATCTAAAACGCGATTTAAATCCCAGATAATTACTGTTTTGTCGCTACTTGCTGTCGCTATCTTCTGACTATCTGGACTAAATGCAATTCGAGTTATACTGTCACCGTGACCGCTGAGGGTAGTTATTAATGTTCCGTCGCTTTTCCAAAGTTTGATGGTTTTGTCGATACTAGCGGTTGCAATCATTTTCCCATTGGGACTGAATGCAACTGCTGTCACAGTATCAGTATGACCGTCGGGTTTTTTGAGGGTTTCGATTAAAGTTCCATCGCTTTTCCAAAGTTTGATGGTTCGGTCTATACTAGCTGAGGCTATAGTTGTACTATCGGGACTAAATGCAACTGCTGTAACTTCGTCGCTGTGACTGGTAAGTGTTCGTAATAGCGTACCATCACGGCTCCAAAGTTTAACTTTTTTATCGCTACTTGCAGAAGCGATGATTTCACCATTAGGACTAAATGCAACAGCGTTAACTCCTTTGGCATGTCCGTTAAGAGTTTTTATAAACGTACCGTCACTTTTCCAGAGTTTAATAGTGTTGTCATTACTTGCTGAAGCTATAATACCGTCAGGACTAAAAGCTACTCCTGCAACCCATTGACTATGACCTTTGAGAATGTTGATTAAATTACCGTCATTCCAGAGTTTTATAGTGTTGTCTCGACTCCCGGTCGCAATAGTTTTACCGTCTGGACTGAATGCAACTGCATAAATTCGATCTTCATGACCTACGAAGCTGCGAATCAACGTACCATCAGGTTTCCAAAGTTTAATTGTTTTGTCGAAACCACTCGAAATAATAGTTTGACCGTCAGGACTAAACGCTACTCCCCAAACTTGGTCTATATGACCGTTGAGAGTAGTTAGGGGAGTTTTATCAGTTTTCCAAAGTTTCGCAATCCGCGAGCGTCCTGCCGATACTATATTTTTACCATTGGGACTAAATGCCACTGCATAAATGCGATCGCTATCTCCTGCGAAGGTCGTAATTAAGTTACCATCACGCTGCCAAAGTTTAATCGTTTTATCCTGACTTGCGCTTGCTATAGTTTGACCGTTGGGACTAAATGCCACTTCATAAACAGTATCATTGTGTTCGTCTAAAATCTTTATCAAAGTACCATCGAGTTTCCACAATTTGATAGTTTTATCAGCACCAGCGGTGGCAATAATTTCACTGTCAGGACTAAATGCAACTGTTTTAACTGTACCTTTATGACCGCTTAAAACACGTAATAACTCGTACCTAGCTTTTCCACGACGTTTCCAAATTCGCACAGTCTCGTCCTCACTTGCTGAGGCAATGAATCGACCATCACGACTGAATTTAATAGCGGTAACTGCTTTATTATGTCCGTCAAGACTGGTTAAAAATGTACTATTAGTATTCCAGAGTTTGACCTGCTTATTCTTACCTCCAGTAGCAATAATTTCACCATCTGGACTAAAAGCTACTGCATACACCTCAGTTCCAACATTCAAAGTATTTAAAAACCGATAAGATGCACCGTAACGCTTCCAGAGTTTCACTGTTTTATCGTCACTTGCGGTTGCCATAACCCCACCATCGGGAATAAAAGCAACTCCCCAAACTATGCCACCATGACCATTAAGAGTAGTAATCAACTTTCCATCTGCCTGCCAAAGCTTAACTGTTTTATCTACGCTACCAGTGGCAATAACTTGACTATTTGGGCTGTAAGCAACAGTATAAATCGCTGCATCGTGACCGGGAAGACGATTGAACTCTGCAAATGCAGAGCTTGATTTTTGCAGCAATGCCACTCCATAAGTTGCTTCTTGCAATGTAGATTTAACTAGTGTTTTAGTATCAGCAGACACTAGCCTATTGTATTTTTGCAACTTGGTAAAAGCTGCGATCGCATTAACCAAGGCATCCAAACGATTATTCGAGGCTAACAGCGCTTGCGAAGACCTAGTAATTGCCTCAACCTCTCGAATATTCGCTCGACGCGACTGCCGCATTGCCACACCAGCCAGTAGTAAAGCTAAAACTAAACCCACACTCAGCCCAAAGACCGTAAACCGTCGGCGTTTTTGCTGTTTTTGGTATTCGCGGTTTCGTAACTGCAAACCCAACTCAACAAAAGCGCGATCGCTTGCACTCAATTCCAAAGACCGTAGATTATACCAATATTCGGCATCAACTAACGGTTTTCCTCGCAATATAGTTCCCTCATCACCGTTACTCTTCTCGCATTGCCTGATTGCAAAGCGCAACTGTTCCTGCCAGTTGCGAAATTCACCATCCAATTGCAGCCAATATTCCAACCGTCCCCAACTTCGCAGTAATGCCTCATGGACAATTTCAACCGTTTCGGACCCGGTAAATTCATTCCGATTCGTCACCACCAACCGCGACGAAGCCAACCGCGTCACCAAATTCCAGTTTTCCGGTTTGACCTCTTCCCTTGTCGCTATCCGTCGCGTTGCTTCGATTCCTTCACCGGGTTGAATCAACTGCATAAATATTCGCTGGGCAAGGCTTCTGTCGGTTTCCTCGAACTGTGTATATTCAGCTTCAGCGTGATTTGCTAATGCGGACTCAACGCCACCAATTTCGTCATAAGCTCGATTCGTTAATATTCCTTGGTGCTGCTTTGACCATAACTCCGTTAAAGCAAACTCCAACAGCGGCAACCCTCCGGGATGCCCTTTCACAGCGCAAATAATACGATTTGTCAATCCCTCTTCGAGGCGAACTTGTATTTGTGCTGCTGGGGTTGCGATCGCCGAGTGCAATTCCTGCTGATTCATTGGTGCAAGATTCAAAACTGCACCTTGAAGTGCATCGCTTAAATTTCGGTCAGACAGCGCATAACCGTAGAAATCAGCTCGCAGTGTAATCACGAGGGTAAACGCAGGAGCTTTTTCGACTGCTGTTAGTAATGCATTTAGAAAATATTCGCGTTCTAATTCTGGACATAGGGTATAGAGTTCTTCAAACTGGTCAACAATCAGCACCAAGCGCGTACCAGAATTTTGTTGCACGAACTGTTCGATGGTGCGGTATAAGCTACTATCGTCCGTCTGTACCTCGTTCCCAGTCGGGAGTTGGGAATGCATTATCGACTGTACCTGCTGTATCTCGTGTATTCTTGCAGGTGCTTGAAATGAGTTTTGAGCAATAGTATTTACGAGAGGCAGAGCCTGTGGGGAGGCATTCCCATCAGACTGGGAACGAGGGGGTGGCAGGTGAGCGATCGCACTTTCTAATGCTGTGATGGGGTTGTTGCCGGGACGGAAGGAAATTACTTCCCAAGGACAAATGGTATCGCGTCGCAGGTGCGGAACTAACCCGGCAAATACGACGCTCGATTTACCGCTACCACTAGGACCGACTACAGCTACTAATGGTTTGCGCTTGACTGCTGCCACTAGGTCGCGTGTAAATTGTTCGCGTCCAAAAAATAAATGTGCATCTTGTTCGCGGAATGCAAATAATCCTCGATACGGACAAGGAGGAATTCCACCTAAATTGAGCCAGCTTGGGGGTTCAATTGCGGGATTTTGACAAATTACAGGCAACCACGAAGCACCGGGAAATTCATCTTCTAAACCTTGAAGTTGTCGTCTGGCTTGTTGAACTGCTAAATATAAAGGCAGTCTTTCAATCGCAAAAGCTGTTAAAAAGTTTTTGAAAAAAGCCTCAGCAACGCGATTGGCAACTGGTTCGCGCATTACAATTGTAGTGGAGAAATGTAAATGAGCGAGCGTATTTGCTAATCCCATGCCATCGCAGGAGTTGAAAATTGCTAACTTTAAACCTTTATCGATGGCAGCTTTGAGCGCTTCTTCGAGTTGCTCGATAGTTAAACTGTTGTTAGTTTTATCATTATTAATGTATAGTCTACCCGTGCCACCAACAGTTTGACTGTGACCAGCAAAAAAAATTATATCCCAACCCAAACTATCCCAAAGATGATTATTAAATTCTTGACGGCTGGGGTTGCGAACAAAATTAACATAGCAATCAGTCAAATCGCTCAAGCACTGAGTTTCCGCATCTAAATCGATAAATTGGTCATTACCGAGAATCGCCAAAATCCGGACTTGCTGACGTTGGGTAGATGAATTAGCAGGAACGTTGCGGTGGTATTCAGGTTGTGCTAAAGCAATTTCCGCTTTGGGGTAATCGCGGAAAAAATCGCAGCGATGCCAAGGCAATCGACGCAGCAAATCGTCATTGGTTTCAAAAATTACTCGTATTTCTTCGGTTTTGTGAAGTGCCGAACGTAACTGCCGACTCAAACAAAGTAATTGTTCTGATTTCAGCCAAGCATTCATACCCGCTTCCAACTCGCGGCATAAATCATCAAAACTTAACTGCGAAACATTAGTGATGCCAAAGCTTTCGACTTCCAAATCGTCATCGTCAACTGGGGTACGAAGGAGTTTGCGACCGCATAAACTCTGGTAAATCATCCGCCAATTTTTATACAAGTCTTCCAAATGTGGTGCTGGTGGCAAACTACCGATAAATTGTTCGGGTTGGGAATGTCCTGCTTCCCAAAGTTGTGCTGCTACTTTCGGAAATCCGTTATCTAAATCACCATGTCCAAGATTGATAACAACTGACTTGCTCATGGGAAGATGCATTACTTTTACAATTAACGCTATTTGCTACAAAATCAATTTCTTGTTTTCCGCATAATTATTTTACGATTTTTTGTAGCATTTATAGCAGCTTAGGACACTGATTAGCTCGCGGTAGCGCTTAAGCGCATCAATTAGCCAAACCTAAATTTATAACTTTAAATAAATGTTACAAAAATTCTCTAACGTAAAATTTTTATCCATATCTCCTACCTAAGATAGGTTACAACATTCAGTGTCTCTCTTTAGGAATAGTTTGTTCGTTCCTTAAATAAATTTAATTTTATTTCCGTAATACCGAAACAGGAGAGTGAAGATATAAACAAGCTGCTAGGTGTGCGAAATATAACTTGTATAGATAATATCTCTATGCTGAACTGCTGATATTGATTCTATAACCAAGGGTAAGGTTATTTCTACAAATAAAAGCTTTTGTAAGCGGTGAAAGAAATTGGTCACAAATGCCGCGTAAGTAGCATATATAGGACTCCTATTTGATTTTTGAAAAAACTCCGTACATCTGAAGAGTGGT
>CAXTCQ010000029.1:0-46709 GCA_964242965.1 uncultured Calothrix sp.
TAGCCTGCTTACAGCAGGCTTTGTTCTAGTTAGCCCTAGTCTTACAGACTAGGGCTAACTGTGCAGCTTCACATGGAATTGGTATAACGACAATAACTAATGACCAGTAACTAATGACCAATGACCAGTAACTAATGACTAATGACTACTAACTAAAATGACTAACGATTAATAAGTCAAGCAGGTTCCCAGCATTCCTCGGCACGGGTGAGACGAATTTGCGCGAGTGCAAAAATCGTCGGGATGATGCGACCGTAGTTAGTTGCGATCGCACGCCAACCTAAGTCAGCTAAAAACCAAGTCCACATCATCGGTCCGACGAAAGCAAATACAGTACGAACCGCACTGTAACGCGCCGCATTCGCAGCCATCCCTTGTCGCGCCATTTGCACAGCCACATAACTTTGAAATTGTTCGGCAGCAACTATTCCAGTTTGAGTAGCAGTTTGCCGTGCTATTTGATAGCTTGCAAAGTGCGTAGCAAATTGCCGAGCAATTTCCTTAAGTATTAGTGGTTGAAGCACCGAAGTTACAGCTACAGCACTACCACCTTTAAATAGCAGCCCTAAAGGGTCGCCTTGTAACATCAGCGGTAGCGGTTCTGTAGATGATACCCCCTTGAGAAGTTGCGCTTGTACTCGCTGAGTTAACTTGCGCTTTTCCGCTACGGGTAATTTCTTCCAGACTCGCCCCAACAAATGCAGGAAGACTTCGGCTTCTAAGTCAACCGTATTCAAATCGCTTGAATAAGGTATTTTTAAATACTTACAAACTTGAATTAGAGCTTGTCGGTAAGTAACCTGATTTGTCCGTCCCCGCAATACCGTGATTCCATCCGCAGCCAAATACCGAAAGCGTTCTTCAAGCGCATCAAGCCATACCAGACGATTTTGGCTTTGTACTTCGATCGGCTCGGGTGTATGAACGTAATCTAGGGGATTGAACTTACGACTAAACAGAATCGCCGTTAAATCCTGCAATTCTTCTTCAGTGGCAAGTTCGAGTGCCGCCCTCAGTTCATCCAATTTCCCATCCTCCACAACCGCTGCTATTGTCTGTTCTTTATTCTACTATTAGGTTTTGGTAGTCATTAGTATTTAATAATCCATTGTCATTTGTACTTGGACATTTGTCAGTGGTCATTTGTTCTTTGTTCTTCTACTCTCCTAACTTAATAAGAGACGCGAAATTTCGCGTCTCTACATTTCTTAACTCCTAACTCCTAACTCTTATCTCCCTACTCCCTACTCCCAATGAAAGATGTTGTAATAATCGGTGCTGGTATGGCAGGTTTAGTATGCGCCCAGCAATTAAGCCAAGCTGGATATTCGGTATTAGTAGTTGAAAAATCGCGTGGTTTAGGGGGAAGAGTAGCGACTCGTCGTCTGCATGATACTTTTGCCGATCATGGTGCTTGCTATCTCAAGCCGAAAGACGAACTCATGACTCGATTTGTTGAATTATTGTGTCAGCGGGATGTACTTCGGATTTGGGATGGAGTATTTCTCGAAAAACCAACCCTGTCAACGTCATCTATCGAAGTACCGCGTTATATTGCACCTGAAGGAATGAGTAGCATTGCTAAATTTCTTGCCCAAGGTTTAAATATACTGCTCAATCAACGTGCGATCGCCATTCACTCAAATGACAAAGAATGGTTTATTAGCCTCGAATCAAGCGACGAGCAAATTACTGCCAAAGCCTTAGTTGTCGCTATTCCCGCACCCCAAGCATTAGCATTATTGCAACCGCTAGCAACCACCGTCGATACAAAATTTATTGATAAGTTAGCATCCGTCGAATTTTTCCCCAGTATCAGCGTCATGGCAGGTTATTCCCCAAAAGAGCGATCGCTTCTTGAATGGAATGCTGTAACGTTGGAGAATGATGAAATATTGACGTGGATTGGTTATGAGGGCAGCAAACGTACTACCGTGCAACCAGTTTTTGTTGTCCAAAGCAGCGCTAAGTTTGCCGAAACGCATCTAGAAACCGTAGATTTACAGCCAGTCGGACAGCAAATGTTACAAGTTGCCGCAGACTCGGTAAAATTTCCTTGGTTGAGTAACCCCGAATGGATGCAAGTACATCGCTGGCGTTATGCTTTTCCTCAAAGTTCTCTCGAAGATATTTTAACTGCTCAAACTTCTTTACCTTTGGTATGTTGCGGTGATTGGTGCGGTGGCAATTTAATTGCAGGTGCGATGCATTCGGGGATTGCTGCGGCTAATCAAATTAATAGTCAACTTCAACAGCGCGTTTTTAGCGAAAGCTGTTTTTTAGACTTTCTTAGCAGCAACAATTCTTAATTATGTCCGTAGCATAGGCATCCTGCCTGTCCTACCCCTAACTATCAAATAATTTTTATAAATTTTTTAAAAAATTACTTGCTTTAACGCTGTGACAATGTTATGGAATGCTTTTTATGCATTCTCGCTCCTAGAAGTTATAAAAAACAATAACTAAAGAACAGATTCGAGCCAATCTGTTTGACAATGCACTGGTGGTTCTTAATAAAAGTCCTTTGATTAAGAAAAATTAATTTTCATCTGAAAAAATAAATAATGACAAATTAGGTTTTGCCAACCAAAATTGAAACATCAACTAACTGCACGAACATTGCGTAGCAGTTCTATATCGGAAACATTGCCCTGACTCGACTCTTAGAATCGAGTATCGCTTTGTTCTCGATAACAGATTGGCATGGATAACGTCTGTAGGATTTTACAAGCAATTAAATACGAAGGAAGTTAATTTTTATGAAAACAGCAGTTAAACTAACATCGCAATCGGTAGCAGGAGAAATTGAGAAGGTTTTAGATACCTATGCTTACAACCCTTATCAACAAGCTTTTGCGATTCCAGATTTACGGCAAGAATTATTAGATTACGTTGTCAGTTGCATACCTAGTATTGACAGCGATCGCGTTGTTGAAAATTCTTCTATCAACTATAAGTGTCCTCGCAATCCTTTAGAGGTGGAACTACACTTACAAAATCTAATTAATCAAGGTATTCATTCAATCGTCCAAAAAAAATCTGATTGGATTAGTCGTTGTCTGTCCAACACCCTTGAAACTAGTTACGAACCATCGCATTGGTTTGGTTAATTGTAATTGTTATCATCAGTTCAGGGTATCTACATCCCCGAAGTACATAAAAATTATCGGGGATGGAACTTTTTCCTAACTTTTCTCCTTAAGCGGGTCGTGACCCCAATTTTTCAAAGAATAAAGCCAGCGGGTATCTTCGATATTACCATCAGGTTTTTGTGCAGAATGACGATGGATATAACTGACGACTTTCTTCATATGCGAAAAATCATCATCGGTATATCCGTCTTCGTCTTTTTTTAACAATTCAATGATGCGTTTACCCGATTTATGTCCAACAGATTCGTCATCACCGTCTTCTTTGAATCCAACTGATTGCGATTCTTCAGTTTGCAACCAAGATTTTAGTTCTTTGGGAGTCATGTTCACCGAAGCGTGAAATTCCCTAATTACAGATTTAACGTCTTTAGTCATAGCTAGATAATTTGAACTTTGTACAAACCAGCTTTTTGAAGAATAGCGGAAAGGGAAAGCTGAAAATTAGAGATGGCATTAGTCGGAAGTTTTTTCTAGCGCATCGGGTTTGTGTGCTGCTTCTTTCCCGGTTTTATCGCTTTTAACTAAATACTCGGGGTTATCTTCAGAAGCTGCAACGTGATGTCCTTTAATATCTGTTGGGGAAGTGAGTTTTTCTTCGACTTCACCTTTGGTTTCTCCACGCGAAGTCTGCCATTTTACCTTGTCACCGCGTTTTAATTCTTCAGTCATGGCTATGTAACAATTCGATGTTTTCTACACGCTAATTATGCGATCGCTATCTGTATAATTAATCAGCCTATTGGTATATAAACATCGAGATAGTCTAATATTTTCGATTTTACGATTGCGATACTCGATTCGGAGAGTCGAATCAGCATTATTAGAGACGGTATAATATCAACTACCCCATATACCCTTATCAACACTGCCCGATTAATAATTGATCCCCCCAACCCCCCTTGTAAAGGGGGGCTAAGAGTTCACTTATTTCCCCCCTTTTTAAGGGGGGTTAGGGGGGATCGTCATGAGCTAAGTTGTCAAGTCGGTTAATAACGCTTAATATACAATTGCTAACGCATGTTGTAACGCACTATCAAAATATGCTGCGTTATATCGTCAGTTGAAAGCAGCTATAGCCTTAAGGTTATACTTATCCTCAGAACAACAAGCTAAATATTCTTCCAGAAAGATGACACTAAATAAACAAAAATGGTTTAACACAACTTTTCAAATTAAAGGTTCTGTTTTAGCAGCTATCTATAAACAAGTTTTTTGGTGCGGATTCTTTGGATTTATTATTTCGTTACTCTACTATTTTGAATTACCTGTATCCGAACCAATTTTAGGCAGTGTTATCCCCAGTATTGTGTTAGGTTTATTACTTGTATTTCGTACCAATACTGCTTACGAACGCTTTTGGGAAGGTCGCAAATCCTGGGGTTCGATGGTTAATAATGTGCGAAATTTAGCACGACAAATCTGGGTATCGGTTGATGAAATTGAATCCAAAGATAAAAATGAAAAAATAGCAGTTTTAAATTTATTGGTTGCCTTTTCTGTAGCTACTAAATTACATTTACGAGCAGAGACTGTAAATAGCGAATTAGAAGAATTAATGTCTTTTTCCAAGTACAGAAAGCTTACAAATATGAATCATCCTGCCTTGGAAATAGCTTTTTGGATCGGAGATTATTTACAAAAGCAATACCAGCGCAAGTGCATTAACAGTTATCAATTATCGGCAATGCAGGAATTGTTGAATTATTTAGTCGATAATTTGGGTGCTTGCGAACGAATTTTACGTACACCAATGCCGCTAGCTTATGCAATTCATCTGAAACAATTGTTATTACTATACTGTATGTTATTGCCCTTTCAAATTGTCAAGGACTTGCAGTGGTGGACGGGTTTCGTAGCCGCTTTGATTAGTTTTACATTATTTGGGATTGAAGCTATTGGTTTAGAAATTGAAAATCCTTTTGGTTACGATGAGAATGATTTACCATTAGATGCTATTTGTAATACGATGAAACGCAATATCGATGATTTAATTACCCTTAGTCCTAGCGTGCAAACCTATAATGGCAATGGTCATTCAACAAGTGAAATCACCAATAATCTATAGTAATTTCAACAAAAGTTATTGTAGATGCTGGATAAACTGCGAATTAGCAAGTTAGCGCTGCCGGCGATACCATTTTCAATAGTTGCCAAGGGCATCGCATAATAAAATTACAATTACATCACTGAAAATATCTCTTGGCAAAATTGCTTATACTGCATTGAATTCTCACTCAATATCTCGGTTAAGTTAAAATAGCAAGATACGGTTGAATCATGTTTTGTACTCTTTGAGTTTCCGGTAAAAAAAAGTTGAACGTAACCTATAATTAATACGATTTGCTTCTGTCACAGTACTTCCTTTTCCCAAATATATATGCACTTACGCAATTCTGAACGTCCGTGATTTCCCATTTGCTGACTACTATTACCTTTCCCTCGTCCTAATGTCCAAATATATCGCGTTGTTAGCCCAAAAGACTCTGCTATATCAGACAAAATTATGTCTACAGGAACTTCTTCTCCTGCATATTGAACATTATCGTTTACCATTGCTATTACACCACCTGGTTTAAGAACGCGAGCTAATTCATATATTACAAAGCAGATTTTATAAAAGTAGTTGTGAATCATTCTAATGACATGTACGTTATTCAATTTACCTAATTGTTTATAAGTTTCTAAAATTTGTAAAACTTCGTGTAAGGCTGCTTGGTTATTGAATGTTGAATCTATCTTCAAAAAATCTTCATAACGTTCTATCTCAATATAATACTTTTCTAATAAACTTTTTTTATCACGATTCTCCACAGTACATGAAAGCATTGCTTGTCGTAAGCGTTTTACTTCATCCTCGCTGCACCCTAAAAAGGCAAGTTCTAAAGCATATGTACGAGTGTAATCATATCTGTTGACGTAGGGAGGAGAAGTAATGACACAATCAATACTTTTATCTTTTAGAGTTGGAATAGTTTCTAAGCAAGAACCTTGATGAATATCTATATTTAGCTTTTTATTTTTTGTACCTGTTTCTATATGGCTAAATAAATCTAGTTGAATAGTCTTTTTCTCGGATAAATCTGATATAAAATGTGCCAATTTCTTAGAAATTGCATCTTGAAAATTTAATATTTCTCCTTTATTAAATTCTTTTTTACCTCTCGAACGACCAGAACGAGTATCCCAACGTAAATATTGCCCATCTTTTCGGGTATAGCTTATCTCTTCAAGAATGCAAAACGCTGCATATAATAAAAGATTACGTATCTCATTATTTGTAATATGATTATGACAATAAGATATGTAACTAACTAATTGTTGCTCTTGCGATTGAGAAAATGCATTTCGAGTAATTACAAGGTGATTAAAGGTGTATTTATCATCGTAATAATCAGCAAAATTAATTTGTGTTATTTTCTGAATCTCACGATTTAATGTTTCTACATCGATATTTTGAGCCGCTATCCTAGCTTGTGTCGCAAAAATACCAACAGGTAAAAGTTCAATTCCAATAGTTTCCCAACCTAAAGAACTTGCAGCAAATAAGGATGAAGCAACTCCTGAAAAAGGGTCAAGTAAAACACCTACTTGGGGTTTTAGTGTTTGAAGTAAGTAAGTAATAAGCTTTTCCGAAAAACCTTCTCGATACTTAAACCAAGAATATCGAACTTCTTTATTAGCTTGGAAACTTACCAAAGTTCTATCTAAAGAAGGATTATGAATAATTATTGATTTAAATTTTTCGTAAAGAGCATTCCTTTGAATTGAAGTATCGGCAACATTTTCCTCTTCAGCGATCGCTAAAGTAATATTTTTGCTCATTATAGTTTTTATAACTTTCTAATTCCTATTTCCAACCCCTCACATACACCCGTGAGAAAATCCATATCAAGAGTTGCGATCGCATCGCTTTTTTTATGATAATGAGGGTTCCTCATATTTGCCGTATCGGTTATCATCATTGCCGGATACCCTGCATCCCAAAATGGTGCATGGTCGCTTCTTCGCGTATCTCGAACAATCAAACCGCGATTGGGTACGGGCAACCATTGACTCGGTATGCCAACTTTGCGGATACTGCGACTGATGCCGATTAAATCGCGCAATGTTCGCCAATTGCCAATCAAGGCAATAAAATCACCGCGATTAGGATAAATTTTCTCTAATGGTGGTGGGTAAAGCTGTGAATTGGGTGTTTTGACACAATATCCCAACATTTCTAACGAAATCATTAACCGCAAAGGCTGATTTTCAGCTTTGAGTTTTGCGGCATAATTCGTACTACCCATTAAGCCATATTCTTCCATATCAAACGCCACAAGTCGCAAAGGATACTTTGCGGGTATAGTAGCGAACATCCGCGCCAATTCGAGCAAAACAGCCACACCAGTGGCATTATCGTCGGCACCTGGGGAACCTGGAACCGTATCATAATGGGCAGCAATTAGGATTGGTGGTAAATCAACCTTTTTTGGATGGCTGACACACGGTAAATTCAATATGAGGTTTTGACAGCTTTTGCCTTTAACATCAAAGGTGTGGATTTCCACACCACCCCATTGCGAAAATTGTTCGTGGATGTATTGTTGGACAAAGAAATGTCCGGCAGAGGCAATGTAGGGATCGCGATCGCGCACAATGTGTGTAAGGTGGGTTTGCAGTTGGTTCTTTAAATTCACAGAGCTACTAACAAAATAAAGGATGAAAATCTTGGAAGTCGGAACGCCTAATTCAGGCAACTAATGAGATTATTTATAGTATTTATGACCGATGGCGATGTCAGCGAGTTGATGAAAGTGCTTTAAATCTCATACTTCATATTCACTTTAACCGTGTATATCTCAACTGCAAGATAGAATAAATCAAGCATAGATTCTAGACAAATAAATTTATAAGACACATTATTAGGAGAACAGCGGCGCATGGGCAAGGTAGTCGGCATTGACTTGGGTACAACCAACTCAGTGGTTGCCGTCATGGAGGGTGGCAAGCCGGTGGTGATTGCCAATGCAGAAGGAATGCGAATAACTCCCTCCGTAGTTGGCTTTAGTAAAGATGGTGAACGAGTTGTCGGGGAAATGGCACGACGGCAAACTGTGCTAAACCCGCAAAATACATATTTTGCCATCAAACGTTTTATCGGGCGTAAATATGGAGAACTCAATCCCGACTCGAAGCGCGTTCCTTACACGATTCGTAAAGACGAAGTTGGTAATATCAAAGTTGTCTGTCCCCGTTTGAGTAAAGATTTCTCTCCCGAAGAAGTTTCGGCAATGATTTTGAAGAAACTGGCAGATGATGCCACTCGCTATTTGGGAGAAAAGGTAACTGGGGCAGTGATTACAGTTCCGGCTTATTTTAATGATTCGCAGCGTCAAGCAACACGCGATGCCGGTCGAATTGCTGGGCTGGATGTGTTGCGGATTCTCAACGAACCAACTGCTGCATCGCTAGCTTATGGTTTAGACCGTGGTGAAACCGGACTAATTTTAGTATTTGACTTGGGTGGTGGCACCTTCGACGTATCAATTTTAGAAATTGGCGATGGTGTCTTTGAAGTCAAGGCTACCAGTGGCGATACGCAACTTGGTGGGAACGACTTTGATAAAAAGATAGTTGATTGGTTAGCAGACCAATTTTTAGAAACTGAAGGTGTCGATTTACGGCGCGATAGGCAAGCTTTACAGCGCTTAATGGAAGCCGCAGAGAAGGCAAAAATCGAACTTTCTGCCGTCAGCGTCACCGATATTAATTTACCCTTTATTACCGCCACCGAAGACGGACCCAAACATTTAGAAACGCGATTAACGCGATCGCAATTCGAGGGGCTATGCGAAGATTTACTCGGACGGATACGTACACCCGTTAAACGGGCATTGCGCGATGCCGGCTTTACCCCCGAAGACATCGAAGAAGTCGTGTTAGTTGGTGGTTCGACGCGGATGCCAATGGTTAAACAAATCATTAGTGCCTTGATTGGCATCGAGCCCAGCGAAAATGTCAACCCCGATGAAGTAGTAGCTGTGGGTGCCGCAGTTCAAGCTGGAATTCTCGGTGGCGAACTCAAAGACGTTTTGTTACTCGATGTCACTCCACTATCTATAAGTGTAGAAACCATCGGCGGTGTTGCCAAAAA
Source organism: uncultured Calothrix sp. (assembly GCA_964242965.1). Classification (GTDB taxonomy): domain Bacteria; phylum Cyanobacteriota; class Cyanobacteriia; order Cyanobacteriales; family Nostocaceae; genus JANNFJ01. Next base: position 9,289 of record CAXTCQ010000029.1, read on the forward strand.
GCTCATCCCCCGCAACACGACTATCCCCGTCCGCCGTTCGGATATTTTTTCTACCTCTGAAAATAACCAAAATACGGTCGAAGTTCACGTAGTCCAAGGCGAACGGGAAATGGCGACAGACAACAAGACATTAGGGCGTTTCAAGCTCTACGGTATCCCTCCCGCACCTCGTGGTATCCCGCAAATCCAGGTATCGCTTGATATCGATGCTAACGGGATTCTACAGGTAACAGCACTCGATCGCACCACCGGACGCGAACAAAGTGTAACCATTCAAGGTGCATCGACCCTCAGCGAGTCGGAAATCAACCAAGCGGTTCGAGATGCGGAAAAATACGCCGAAATCGACCGCCAGCGTAAAGAAAAAGTCGAAAAACGTACCCGTGCTGAAGCTTTAATTTTACAAGCCGAACGTCAACTACGCGAAATCGCCCTCGATTTTGGAATGCAATTTGCCCGCAGTCGTCGTCAGCGTATCGATAATATTTGCCGCGAACTGCGAGAAGCTTTGCAAGCCAACAACGACCGAGGTATTGACCAATCCTACGCCGACCTCCAAGATGCATTGTACGAACTAAATCGAGAAGTTCGCCAGTATTACGCCGACGATGAGGACGACGATTTATTCACCACCATCAAAGACATCTTTACAGGTGGCGATAAAGACGACCGCGATGACTATAGCCGGGGTTCTGGCAACCGCGATTACGGCAGTCGAGACTATGGTAGTCGGGATTCAGGTAGTCGAGACTATGGTAGTCGGGATTCGGGTAGTCGAGACTATGGTAGTCGGGATTCGGGTAGTCGAGATTATGACAGTCGAGATTATGGCAGTCGAGATACTAATCGAGACTATGGCAGTCGGGATTCGGGTAGTCAAGACTATGGTAGCCGCGATTATGGTAATTCTAGTCGAGACTCCAGAGACTCAAACCGCGATCGCAGGGACTACAACCGAGACAATGATAGGAGTAATCGTTCGTCCGATAGCGGTTCCTCACGTCGTCCCCGTCCGAGTTACCAGGATAACTGGGACGATGATGACGATTGGCTTTAAAATGAAGGGCGGGTTTTCCCGCCTTTACGTTTCAACAAGTATCTGTTAGTTCTAAAATATGCGCGATCGCTTATAATTTCCTGTCCTTTGCTCTTTGCTCTAAAACCGCTTTTAAAATTACTCAACTTAATAGATAATTCGGATTTGATAACTAGTAACTTGTAATTAAGTATCAATAACTAGTTTTTCTAGAATTAGGGCTTACATAAGGTTTAGGGGTTAAAAAAGTATTTTCACGCTTGGGTGTGAAATTTCCCATTGACTTACCCGAAAATTAAGCCAGAATAAGAAAAATCATTTCTTTGCCTGTTCTGGTGTAAGTAGTTTAATCATGACTATTTAATTATTTGTAGTTACCCATACCTGCCTATATAAAAATTACTCAAAATTTAATACTTAATCTGAGATACTTTACACTTTCTACTTATTATTCTCCATAAAAATACCTAAAATATCAACTCTAAAGTTAACCACCAACTATGGCACTGAATTTACAGAATTTTCGAGATTACTACGAAATTTTAGGAACATCTAAAGACGCTTCCTTCGAGGATATTAAAAAAGCTTATCGAAAATTAGCACTCCAATATCACCCAGACCGCAATCAAGGTAACGAAGAAGCAGCAGACAAATTTAAGGTTATTAATGAAGCTAAAGAAGTTCTTTTAGACGAAACTCGACGCGCTCAATACGACGAATACAGCCGCTATTGGAAACAACGCGGTTTTACTCCTGGAAAAAACACGCCAAAAGCTAACAACTGGCAAAATGGCAGTCGCACAAAGACAGTCGAAGTTGACCCAGGTCAATATCCTAGTTTTGAAGAATTTATCAATCAAGTGATTGGTGTCGGTACGCGCCGCGAAGCTAATCCAACAAGTCGTACTAATAATACTACTAACGACCCATTCCGTAATATCCGCACAAAAGTTCAATCGACCCCTAACCCCCCTCCAACTCGGCGCGATATCGAAGCCCGCTTGACTATACCCCTCGAAAAAGCTTATCAAGGCGGCTTAGAACGCATTCGCTTAGAAGATGGACGTTCGCTTGAAGTCGATATGCCTGCCGGAATGGTAACAGGACAAACGATTCGTTTGCGCGACCAAGGGATTAATGGTGGCGATTTATACTTAAAAATTACCGTCGATCCCCATTCGATGTTTAAACTCGAAGGGACTAATATTTTCTGCCAAGTCCCCGTCACTCCCATCGAAGCAGTATTAGGCGGGCAAATCGAAGCGCCAACCCTTGATGGTCCGGTGAAAATGTCAATTCCTGCGGGTGTACGTTCCGGTCAGCGGTTCCGTCTTGCTAACAAGGGCTATCCCAACGAATCGGGCAAACGCGGCGACCAACTCGTTGAAATTCAAATTGTCACTCCCAAAAGCATCAGCGACGAAGAACGCGAACTTTATGAAAAGTTACGGCAAATTGAAACTTTTAAGCCTCGCGCTAATTTTATTAAATAGGGAGTGGGGAGTGGGGAGTAGGGGATTGCAACATTAAAGTAATCGCGTAAATGATATGGATGATTGTCAGCAATTGAAAGCCTGTCCCCGCATTGCTCGTATCATAACTTCATGACCAAGTAGCATCACTCGCTCAAAGATTTGATAGCTTTAGAATAATAAAAAGCTTGAACATTACCAATTCAACCACGAGCAGTGAATCATAACGGGGCAATGCAACAAAGCCGCGACAATCATTACACCTTACTTGGACTGCATCCTTCTGCATCGGTCATTGAGATTCGTCGCGCTTACCGCGAACTCAGTAAGCGCTATCACCCAGATACGACTGATTTGCCGGCTATAGTTGCTACAGCTAAATTTCAGCAAATCAATGAAGCTTATGCCACTCTCAGCAAACCCGAACGACGGTTTAATTACGATTTGAAAATCGGTTATTCGCGCTTTGGTGTAATTCAACCACCCCCCGATTTGAACCGTCCGGTTTCGCGTTCCTACGACTGGGGAAAATCAGCTTACCTCGATGCAAGCGATCGCCCGCTTTCGAGTGGCGAAATTTTCGTGTTATTTCTCCTGGGACTTACCTTTGCAGGCTGTTTGCTGCTTGCGATCGCTATAGGTATAATGCGCGGTGACGATGCATTTGGTCCCCTTACGCAACAAAGCGCTGCCATCGAACAGCAAATTACCCACATCAATCAATCAAATTTTCCGCAATCCAACTTTCAATAATTCAATAACAAAGATACAATTTTTAACATAACTTATTAAAAATTTATCTAAACCTGCGGTTATTCAACCACAGGGCGATAGATTATCCCTACTAGCAGCGGCAAAGAAAGCTAATTTTAAGGAATTAGGGATTCCCATGCCTTGGCTCACGCCTGCTTCGTTTTCTGCATACTGGTTCGTTTATACTTTACACTTCATTCAAACTATGTCGCCTCTTTCCGCCGATACCCCCTTATACAACCATTCGCTACCGCAAATCGAGCAATGGCTGCGCGAACAAGGTTGTCAGCAAGACAACCAAGAACTGCATTGCTGGCGCGTCAAAAGACCTAGATGGCAAGCCGAATTGTGGCTTGATATCGAGCAAATTTCAATTAGATACATCGAAGCTGGCGAAAATCAACAAGATGTCCAGCGTTCCTTTAAATATTCCCTCAGTCGTCAAGATGTCGAAGAAGCGGTATTTGCTGGACCATGAATTGAGGAGCGGAGTTAGGAGTTAGGAGTTAAGAGTTAGGAGTTGGGAGTTAGGAGTTAGGAGTTGGGAATTAAGAGTTAGGAGCTGGGAGTTGGGAGTTGGGAATTAAGAGTTGTGGTACTCCTAACTCTATGCCTGTCAAGGTAACTTAATAAAAGCTCTTTTATTTCTTGGTGTTCTCTGTGTGTTGGTGATACGTCTGTGGTAAATAAGCATTTCATTTAACCACTGTGACGCAGATAACACAGAGTTTTCATCGATTAAGGAGGGATATTTTGTTTAGATTTAGATCCGTCTTGACAGGACTACTCCTCACTCCTAACTCCTCACTCCTAACTCCTCACTCCTAACTCCTAACTCCTAACTCCTCACTCCTAACTCCTAACTCCTAACTCCTCACTCCTCACTTCTCACTTTTCGACACTTTCCCAAATCGGCGATCGCGTTTTTGATAAGCACGCAAAGCGCAATGTAGTTCGTTACGGTCGAAATCGGGCCAAAGTGCTTCTGTAACATAAATTTCAGTGTAGGCAATTTGCCAGAGTAGAAAATTGCTAATCCGCATCTCCCCACTGGTACGAATCAGTAAATCGGGGTCGTGGATTCCCGCAGTGTAAAGATGACTGGCAAAAGTATCCTCATCGATTTCGTCAGGTTTGAGCAAACCTTGTTCGACCTTTTGGGCGATCGCACGACAAGCAGCTAAAATTTCCTGCCGACCACCGTAATTGGTTGCAACAGTAAACTGAATACCGCGATTATTTTGCGTTTCCTCCATTGCAGCCGAAATTTGGTCTTGCAGCGAATTTGGCAGCGCTTTTAAATTTCCAGCAAACTTAATTCGCACATTTTCCTTCATCATCTCGCGCAACTCTTGACGCAAAACCACCTGAAACAAGGTCATCAAAAAATCAACCTCTTCCTGGGGACGCTTCCAGTTTTCCGTAGAAAAAGCATAGGCAGTCAGCGCTTCAATTCCCCAATCATTACAAGTACGCAAAACCTCTTTAAGTGCATCGACACCCCGCTTGTGACCCATAATTCGGGGTAGTCCTCGCATTTTTGCCCATCGACCATTGCCATCACAAATTACCGCAACATGTCTGGGTAACAATTCGCGTTTCAAGTCAGGGGGTAAAACTGGTAGTTCTGTTTGTTGTGATGTCATTTTTTATTCCGAGGAGCGGTCGATGGTAATCCGAGTAAACGCGAACCCATGTAGAATATCTTGCTACGAATCTGCCGTCCCAAACTCAATAAACTAGGCGCAACTGCTTCCCGGTCGGAATTTGAAGACAATTTATCTTCCAGCAACTCTTTGAGTTTCGCTATTGTTAATGGTCGATTTAAGGTTCCCCTTTCCGCTAAGGAAATAGAACCTGTTTCTTCTGATACAACAACGCAGATGCAATTTTCAACCCGCTCAGTAATGCCCATTGCTGCCCGATGGCGTGTACCCAACTGGCGCGAGGCTGTACGTCCCGAAAGCGGTAAAATTATACCCGATGCGACTATTCGAGAGCCACGTACCAATGTAGCACCATCGTGTAAAAGTGTCTTGGGCTGAAAAATTGTCTGAATTAGCTCTTTAGAAACCTCGGCATTCAACTTGACACCGGGTACAGAAAAATCCCGTTCGTCAATCAAACCTGTGGTTTCGATAATTAATAACGCCCCAATCCGATTTTTCGACAGTTCTTTGACAGCTTCAATAATTTCATCAATAGTGCTATCCGATTTTGGAACCGAAAAAGTCGAAACTTGAAATAATTGCCCTAATTCGCCGCGTCCCAACCTTTCTAAAAATCTCCGAAATTCTGATTGAAGTGCGACTGCCATTGCCACCGCACAGCCAATTACCAATTTTTCTAATACGAAGTTTAGTAGTTGTAGCCCCCATAGATTTGAGAGAGCCGATGCCAGCATTAAAACAATAAATCCCCGCACCATCCACAGCGTCCGGCGTTCGTTAATTAGGACTAGCATCATATAAGTCAGCGCCAGCACTAAGACAATATCCAGAGTTCTCAGCAGCAAGGACTGCGACCATCCCAAGGTTATCAGCCATTGCTTCCACCAATCTCCCATGACATCTGGATTAAACTTTTTGTCTTTAATTTAAAGTTTATTTGTTATTTGTCAATGGCTAATGTTTAGTTGTCAGTGGCTAGTTATAATTGTCATCTGTCAGTGGCTAGTTGTTATTTGTCATTACTGAAGAACCAATGACCAATAACAAATTACCAATAACCAATAACCAATAACCAATGACAAATTACCATTGACGAATGACCAATAACTATTTTTTTAACCTTTCAGGTAAACAATCTTGTCGAATTAAATCCTGAAACGTTTCGCGTTGCAAAATTAAATTTGCTTCGCCATTTGCAACTAAAACTGCTGCCGGACGGGGCAAACGGTTATAGTTCGATGACATACTGTAATTGTACGCACCAGTTGCCATAACTACGAGGATATCTCCAGGTTGAGTTTTTGGCATCAAAGCATTTTTAATCAGAATATCTCCAGACTCGCAATGTTTACCTGCAATTGTGACGGTTTCAGTATAGGGTGCTGACATTTTATTGGCAATAAGGGCACGATATACCGATTGATAGGTAATTGGGCGGGGGTTGTCGGACATTCCGCCATCAATGGCAATATAATTGCGGATTTCTGGAATTTGTTTGGACGAACCAATTGTATACGCTGTGACGCAAGATGTAGCAATTAAAGAACGTCCCGGTTCAGATAATAATTTAGGTAAGGGCAAATTTGCTTTTTCACAAGCTTCTTGAATCACCTCGCAAATCGGTTTTACCCATTCTTCGATGCTTGGGGGGTCGTCGGATTCGATATACTTAATCCCTAAACCACCTCCGACATTCAATTCGGTAATAGTTAAACCGTAACTGGCGGCTTTACCCAGCCATTGCACCATCACTGCTGCTAAATCTCGATGCGGTTGCCTCTCAAAAATTTGCGAACCTATGTGCGCGTGAACTCCAACACAGTTAACTGTCTCTTGTTTGCTAACAAAGGCAAAAACTTCGTCGAGTTGGTTGGGGTCGAAACCAAATTTACTATCGAGGTGTCCGGTACGAATATATTCGTGAGTATGACATTCGATACCTGGTGTTAACCGCAACATCATACGAACGGGTTTTGTTGAGTTACCCAATTCGACTAAAGTTTTTAACTCATGCCAGTTATCAACAACGATGGTAATACCCGATTCAATTCCATAGATTAATTCATCGCGGGATTTATTGTTACCGTGAAGGTAAATTTTATCGCCACTGACTCCGGCAACCAGCGCCGTATGTAACTCGCCACCTGAAACTACATCGATCCCCAAGCCTTCGCTATGTACCAGAGCGCAAACTGCTAAACAACTCCAAGCTTTGGAAGCGTATAATACCTGAGATTCGCCTTTGTAATAACGCTTGAAGCTATCGCGGTATTGACGGCAAGCTGTACGTACTGTTTCTTCGTCAACTATATATAAAGGAGAACCAAATTGTTCAACTAGGTTTGTGACATCACAACCTCCTATTTCGAGGTTATCGCGTTTGTTTATTCTAGTTGTCAGTGGTAAAAGTTCCTGATTGGGCGAAGTACTGTCATTGTTTGTAACCGGAGGTAAATACTTACTACCTGATTGTTGAACCCCAGCCGGATGAGTCGATACCATACTATACAGAGTTGTCCTTAATTAAACTATGGGCAAAATAGGAGTTAGGAGTTAGGAGTTAGGAGTTAGGAGTTGAAAGTTAGGAATATTCACTTTAACTGATAATTAAGAGTTAAGAACGAAAAATTAAATCTAAAAAAATTTAAAAGGCTTCTAATTAAATCTCAAAGTATATCTATATACTTGTAACGTCTTTATCTTAACGAACAGTTTTATATAGCTTATCCTAAGGGATAATTTTTGGAGACGCGAAATTTCACATCTCTCTACTCCTATCTCCTATTTCCTATCTCCTGTCTCCTGTCTCAATAAGCAAATATTCCCCATTATTCAGTTTACAGAGGGAATGCACCATTACCAACAAGTGTGAACACATCAAAATTAGAACTTAAATCATTGACAGAAGAACACCTCAATGCCGCACTCGAAATCGATCGAAGTTGCTTTGGTGGACTTTGGTCGCTCTCAACGTACCAGCGAGAGTTAGATAGTCCAAACAGCGATTTGTTTGGCTTAATTTGCCCTGCTTCTCCCGTCGAATTGTTGGGAATGGGTTGTTTTTGGTCAATTTTAGAGGAAGCACACATTACAATCTTGGCGGTTCATCCCTTATATCAATATCAAGGTTTGGGACAAGCTTTACTATATTCTCTGCTTTATAAGGCTTGCGATCGCGGTTTGGAACGAGCCACTCTTGAAGTCCGAGCTTCTAACAGTAGCGCGATTAACTTATATCAAAAATTTGGCTTTAAAACGGCTGGACGGCGGCGGCGCTACTACCAAGATAACGGTGAGGATGCCTTAATCTTATGGCTTGGCGACCTACAACAGCCTCAATTCCAGCGAAAATGCGAAGCTTGGCATCAAATCGTATGCGATCGCCTTAAGCAATCCGGTTGGCTCTTTACGATTTCTTGATCGCTTCTTCGATTTATTGCCCGTTTTTTTCCAGATTTGCTTGCTGTAACAATTCTTATATTTATTTAACAAATATTTAATTTATTCCCAAAAATTTGAAAATTTATGAAATTAATGCCCAATAACGGCTTAACAATAGCATAAAGTTCAAAGCCATCTTGACGTAAAATGCTGAATATGATATTAAGTGTTATTTGGGGGGTTGCTCGAACAAATACTCAAAAAAAGTCAGTAAAAGTTGCGAGTAACCCAGAAAAGGCAACAAAAGTCAAGCTCCTCAGTACACAGAAACCACACCAAGTACTAAATAACTAACAGTAATCCCGCAAAGCTGTGCGAATGCGTTCTGGATGCTCGTAACTTTATACAAGCACCCAACTGCTAAGGCTGTGCTAAAATCAGCTTACCGGCACGACGCAGGTGATGGGAAAATATATGTTTGAACGCTTCACAGAAAAAGCCATTAAGGTGATCATGCTTGCTCAAGAAGAGGCTCGCCGTCTTGGGCATAATTTTGTCGGTACCGAGCAGATCCTCTTGGGTCTAATTGGCGAAGGTACCGGAGTGGCGGCTAAGGTTCTCAAGTCGATGGGTGTCAATCTCAAAGACGCTCGGATTGAGGTCGAGAAAATCATAGGTCGAGGCTCCGGCTTTGTAGCTGTGGAAATTCCGTTTACGCCACGGGCAAAGCGAGTACTAGAACTATCTTTAGAAGAAGCACGCCAGTTGGGGCACAACTATATTGGCACCGAGCATCTGCTGTTGGGCCTGATCCGAGAAGGTGAAGGTGTTGCAGCCAGAGTGTTGGAAAACCTCGGTGTTGATTTGTCGAAAGTCCGTACTCAAGTGATTCGGATGCTGGGCGAAACCGCTGAGGTGACGCAAGGCGGCTCATCTAGTCGCACCAAAACCCCGACATTGGACGAGTTCGGCTCGAATTTGACCCAAATGGCAGCTGATGGCAAGCTCGACCCAGTTGTGGGACGTGCTAAGGAAATTGAGCGGGTGATTCAAATCCTCGGTCGCCGGACAAAAAATAATCCGGTGCTGATTGGCGAACCAGGTGTTGGTAAAACAGCCATTGCCGAAGGTTTAGCGACAAGGATTGCCAATAAAGATGTCCCCGACATTTTAGAAGATAAGCGTGTAGTAACTTTAGATATTGGTTTACTGGTAGCAGGAACCAAATATCGAGGTGAATTTGAAGAACGCTTGAAGAAAATCATGGATGAGATTCGACAAGCGGGAAATGTGGTTTTAGTAATTGACGAAGTACATACATTAATAGGTGCGGGTGCGGCGGAAGGCGCAATCGACGCGGCAAACATTCTCAAGCCAGCTTTGGCGCGGGGTGAGTTGCAGTGTATTGGTGCGACAACCCTCGACGAATACCGCAAGCACATCGAACGAGATGCAGCGTTAGAACGCCGCTTCCAGCCAGTCATGGTTGGCGAACCCTCGGTTGATGAAACGATTGAAATTTTGTATGGTTTGCGCGACCGCTACGAGCAACACCACAAGCTGAAGATTTCCGACGAAGCTTTGGTTGCCGCAGCGAAGTTGTCAGACCGTTATATATCTGACCGTTACCTCCCCGACAAAGCGATCGACTTAGTTGACGAAGCAGGTTCGCGGGTACGTTTAATTAACTCGCAGCTACCCCCCGCTGCGAAGGAACTCGACAAAGAACTGCGTCAAATTTTGAAAGAAAAAGACGATGCAGTCCGGAGTCAGGACTTTGACCGCGCCGGTGAATTACGCGACCGCGAAATGGAAATCAAAGCCGAAATTCGCGCGATCGCTCAAAGTAAAGCCACCGGAACAAAAACCGAAGGCGAAGAACCAGTCGTTACCGAAGAAGACATTGCTCACATTGTCGCATCTTGGACTGGCGTTCCTGTCAACAAGCTGACCGAATCCGAATCGGAGAAGCTGTTGCATATGGAAGATACTTTGCACCAGCGGTTGATTGGTCAAGAAGAAGCAGTCAAAGCAGTGTCGCGGGCAATTCGTCGTGCGCGTGTCGGTTTGAAAAACCCCAACCGACCTATTGCTAGCTTCGTCTTCTCAGGTCCAACTGGTGTTGGTAAAACTGAGTTAGCGAAGTCCTTGGCTTCTTACTTCTTTGGTTCCGAAGAAGCAATGATTCGTCTCGACATGTCCGAGTACATGGAACGTCACACCGTCAGCAAACTGATTGGTTCGCCTCCAGGTTATGTAGGATACAACGAAGGCGGTCAGCTAACCGAAGCAGTACGCCGCAGACCTTACACCGTGGTACTTTTCGACGAAATCGAAAAAGCGCACCCCGATGTATTCAATATGCTGCTACAAATCCTTGAAGACGGTAGATTGACGGATGCGAAAGGTCGTACCGTTGACTTCAAGAACACCTTGTTAATTTTGACCTCGAACATCGGTTCTAAGGTAATTGAGAAAGGTGGTGGTGGTATCGGGTTCGAGTTTGCCGAAGACGCAAGCGACTCGCAATACAACCGGATTAAGTTCTTGGTTAACGAAGAACTTAAGAATTACTTCCGTCCTGAGTTCCTCAACCGTCTCGACGAGATTATCGTCTTCCGTCAGTTGAACAAGCAGGAAGTGACCGAAATTGCCGACATCATGCTCAAGGAAGTCTTCGGACGCTTGGGTGAGAAAGGTATCGTAATGGAAGTCACCGACCGCTTCAAGGAGCGCTTGATTGTAGAAGGGTATAACCCCAGCTACGGTGCAAGACCATTGCGTCGAGCAATTATGCGCTTGCTGGAAGATAGCCTCGCTGAGGAAATTCTCTCAGGTCGCATTAAAGACGGTGATGTTGCCGTAGTTGATGTAGATGAAAACAATAACGTTGTTGTCCGTCCAGGGGAAAAACGCGAATTGTTGACCCCAGCAGTTGAGTCTTAGGTAAATTTAAAGATTCAATCCCAAGTGTAAAATTTGAAACGGTAGAGTGTTAATCGCTCTACCGTTTTTTTGATTTTATTAATCCAAGCATTTGCTTCGGGTATATAGCGTTTCTCGGTTGAATGAAATACAGTTTTTTAGGGCGTAGGGGCACAGCACAGAATAGCCCCTACTGTGTATTGTACCCAAACGAGAACTGCTATATTTTCCCAAGCAATCTGATAACATGTTAACTTCGATTTTTAAAAAAGCTTTGTAGGTTGGGTGGAGCAAAGCGTAACCCAATCACCTAGTTATTAATTAGCTTTTTCTACGCAACATATTTTTGAAAGCAAACTCAGCTACCTTAGTGCCTGACTCGAAACCACCGTCAGCATCCCATTGGTAGTGGACACCAAGATAAACGCGACTTCGACCGTTTTCTCTAGCAGCTTCAGTAAAGCTGGTAAAATCACGGGAAAGCTTGTTGCCATTTTGGTCGCTTTGTGCATTTGGGTCTTCAGTTGTAGCACTAAAAGCGATCGCATCTCGTCCGAAGAACAGGCGCATCATTGCTGCGTGGGCTGCACCAAACGTAGCATGTCCGGAAACATAGGCGGGAAAAGACGGTGAGAAGCGCGTACCATCGCGCATGGCTGAGAGCGGTTGCCAACTGGAATCTCGTACTGTGTTCGGGTTGTTATCTGTATCAGCTTCTCGTATAGCCGATTCTGGTCGCCACAGCCGAATTAAGTTATTGGGATTGTTTTCTGAAGGAAACAGATACTTTACGTACCAGGAAATAATACCCGCATCAGCCATACCGATTCCGACGAGTGCAAACAAGCGAGCTGTATCAAGTAGGTTTTGTCTTACCCCTTCTTGTTTTGCCACAATCTGTGTAATATTGTAAAGCTGACCGGGGGGCTTATAAGTACCATCCAAGTCATTTGCCCAGAAGAAGGCAATTTCCGTTTGCTCCTGCGTCCGTTCCAAAGAATCAGCTTTGCCTAGCCGCTGCACTTCATTGACTTGATCCGCATATTCTCGGCTTTTGAGCAACTTGTCGTAGTTACTAAACTGATTGACATTTAATGCTTTTGGTAAGAAATCACCGATTCGATCCGTTTGCCAACCGCCAAAGGGTTTCACCTTACCCCATTGCGGTGTCACTGCTGTTGAACCTGTCGAGCGCCAATCACCAGGAGCAAAACCAAACTTCACAGATGGAGGTGTGTTTGCCTGTTGCGAGCCATCGTTTGAGCGATCGCGCAAAATCGCATCGGCGATCGCTTCGCCAAACATGCGCTCTAAATTACTGATTCGTCCCATGCGTTCAGATTGTATGCGCTCTTGTAAAAATGACTCTGGGTCGAAGCCTGTATTCGCAACACCACCCCGACTGTTTGCAGCTTGAAGTTGTTCTTTAATTGTAACAATTAACACTTTACGAGCGGCATAGGCAGCACTCGCAGCGGGATTTACACCTTTAACCTTTTGCGGTAATTTAGTGCTGGGCAAATACGATTCGTAGGGGTTGCCAGAAAGTAGATTGATTGCCTCAAACATGGCAATATGCATCATTGCTCCCATACGGGAAATCGGACCAGGAGCGCCACCTAATTTACGCACAACTTCTAAATAGATGTTATTCCATTGAATGATTACGGAATTGTTTGAATAATAGCAGCGCTCGATGTGGCTATCGAGCTTAATTAAAGTAGTCCAAGTATTAGCACCAATAACACCATCGACTTCCAAAGCATAAAACGTTTGGAAATCTTTAACAGCTTGTGCCGTCTGAGTACCAAAGATACCATCGATACTACTATTATAAAAATCAGATTCAAACAGAGTTTGTTGAACGGCTTTAACTACATTTCCAGAACTGTTGACCTTTAAAATAGGCAAGCTAGCAACACCATTGCAAATGAAATTCCAAGTAGTTGCATCGGCGATACCATTCACGGGTAAAAAAGCAAGACATTGGAGAAATTTAACCGCAGTTTCCGTTTCCGAACCAAAATCACCATCAACAGCAATTTCTTCTTCAGGAGTGTAAATTGAAGCAAGTCTTTGGTTAAGACGTTTTTGCATCTCTTTTACATCTTGTCCGTTGTTACCAACTTTGAGTGTCGGTTTGAATGTTGGACATTGAATTACAGTAGTCATGTTTATTTCTTACGCTCGATTTTTTGTTTACATGACTAAGCTTCAAGGTGTTTAGTAAGAATTATAGAATTTTGATATTACCCTTGAGGGTACTTTCTGAAAACAAAAATAATGTCTTAGTTAAAGCTTTTTCTATATTTTCTGATGAATTATCTTTTCTCATTCTAGATTTATCTTCATTAAACTGAACATCTAAAACCCAACATAAATTATTCTTAATTTGCCAGTGGCTGCGTATTGATTCACTCTCTGTTAAGTTGACAATACCGATTTGAGTCACTATAATTAACCTGCTAGCAGGTTAAGTTGCCAACACCATATGCTTTCCTCCTCTTCGGCATTCAGTAGCAAATTCATGCAGGAGATTTCACAGATGTTTCCTCTTGCACCCGTTACCTCTAGTGCTAGAGCTAATTGGGATCGTATTTTGCTCGTTCACCATCACCAACCGACTTTTAGTGTGCCCGAACACTGTCTGCCTTATCACCAAATTTGCATCAAGTTAGGTAAACCCTATCTTCTCAAGCAAGTTATTGATGGACGTGCTGAGACATTACGGGCTGTTCCTGGTCAAATCGGGTTGTATCCGGCTAATCTCAGTCAATCCTTTGGTTGGGATCGAGAAGCCGAGTTCCTACAACTCTATTTAGCTCCAGAACTACTTAGGCAAATCAGTGAAGAGACTTGGGGGAACGACCGCATTGAATTGATCCCTCAACCATCAGCGCTCAACGATCCCTTAATTGTACAGATTGCTTTGGCGCTGAAGACGGCTCTCGAAACCGAGGATTTAGATAGTCGTCTCTATGCGGACTCCATGACGCAAGCTTTAGCTATGCATCTTTTATCTCGATACTCAACGCGAAAGCCAGCAGTTTTACCGAACCGAGGCAGCTTACTACAGCAACCACTTAAACAAGTCATTGACTACATTCAAGAGAACTTGAACCAGAACGTAAGCTTAATTGAACTCGCCGAGATTGTTAAACTCAGTCCCTATCACTTTGCCCGTTTGTTTAAGCAATCTACAGGCTTACCTCCTCATCAATATCAAATTAAATGTCGAGTTGACCGTGCCAAAGACTTACTTAAAACAAATTTAGCGATCGCAGATATTGCTCAAATCGTTGGATTTTCTAGTCAGGGACATTTGAATTATCACTTCAAGCGTCTTGTTGGAACCACTCCCAAAGCCTTTTTGCGACAATAGCAAGATCTTGTAAAAACGCCGCAAGCTCTTAGCATACCCTCTGTCTGTTTGTTTGTCATAGTGAAATCAGTCTAATTCCCAAATAGGAGGATTAGATGGAAAGAATCAGTCTAATCAATAGTTCGGCGGCTTGGTCGCTGATATTTCGCTGACGTTCGTTGGCGGCGCAGCTTTAGCCACCACAGCGGTTACTAGTACCGGGTTGTTAAGTTCACACGTACAAGTCAAAGGAGAGAGGATATGCCAGCACGCAAACCAGAAGAATGCGACATCCTAATTATGGAGGCGTTACAGCGAAAGGATCTAGAGGCCGCCGTTGCCCTCTACGAGCCAAACGCCACGTTTGTACTCGATTCGGGGGAGGTTGTCACGGGACAAGCGTCCATTCGTGAGGCCCTCAAAGCGTGGATCGCGTTTGACGAGGTCTGTTTCACGACAGAGATCAAGGCAATCGAAAGCGCAGACGGGAATTTTGCCATGTCGCGTGGAACGTGGAGTGCTACCACCAAGGGACCCGATGGCAATCCGGTCACCTTAACGGGGAAAAATGTCGAGGTGGTTCATCGCCAACCGGACGGGACGTGGCTATTCGCTATCGACAATCCGCGTGGAGCGGATTGAGGTGCATAGCTGTGCCTTAAACCACGGCGGTATTGTCAACTTAACGGAGGAGTAGCTGAGGTAGGATGATAGGATAAGTACAAATCCTTATCATCGCTACCGCTTTCCCGCCGAAATCATCAGCCATTGCCACACTCCAGGGGGGAGTGCAAAGTTACGTATTTATAGTAAGTTTTATTAATGGTGCTAAAAATAAATAATATATATTTTCTGTTAGTAAATAAATGAAACATGAATAAAAATTTAATTAAAATTGATGATATGTCAATCCCTTAAAGCTTAATTTTAGATGCGTTTGCCCTCGATCGATCCCTAAAGATACTGCTTTTCTACGGGTATATCATTGTTGATTTTTGGTAACAATTCATAAGTATACAAAACTTAACTGTCGAGTTTAATCTCGGCAAATTCCAATATACTCTTGAAAGCATATGTTTTTGAGTGCATAATTAATGAATTGGGTTGTTGAATTTCATGAGGATTTTGAGCCGGAATTTGACGCTTTAGCAAATGAAGTGCGAAAACGAATATTAGCTCGTATTAGCCTACTGGAAGCTTTCGGTTCCGAGTTAGGACGACCTCATGCTGATACACTTAATGGTTCGCGGCATAGCAATATGAAAGAATTAAGGTTTAATGCAGCAGATGGTGTCTGGCGTGTCGCATTTGCGTTTGATCCAAGACGGTTTGCAATATTACTAGTCGCAGGGGACAAGTCAGGTAGTAGTGAAAGTCGTTTTTATAAGCAACTTATCAAAACGGCCGATGATAGGTTTGAAGCGCACTTAGCTCAATTAAAGACTGGACAGGAGGAAAAGTGAGGGTAATTTATGGGTAAAACTTTAAAGGAAAAACTAGAACAATTGTCGCCCGAAGAACGAAAAGAAATTGAAGAAGAAGCTAATCTCCTGATCGCAGAGGAAATGACGCGGCAGCAATTAAGACTTGCGCTTAAGCTAACTCAGGAACAGATGGCAGAATCTCTTCAAGTTGACCAAGGGAATGTTTCTCGGCTTGAACAGCGTACTGATTTGATGCTCTCGACTTTGCGGAGATACATTGCTGCAATGGGGGGTGAGTTACGGCTTGTTGTTGAATTTCCAAACCGTCCACCTGTCACCCTGGTAGGTATTTCAGAAATTGAAGAATCAGAGTCAGTATCAATCACCAATGAGTAATTTGATTGACGAAGGAAATTAATAGTTTCCCGTTTCTTTATTTCTCTCAGAAGCCTTTTCATCAATATAGATATAAGAGATTTAGGTGTTTTAAAAACAGACATTGTACTAGGTTTTCATTCTCCCTATAAAAGACAAGTTACGGATTTTACTGTCAGTTAAGTTTCTTGTCCTGGTTATTAGATTCCCGACTTCGTAAAAGTTGTCGGGGATCTGAACAAGAGCGAAAAGGTCAAAATTGATCGCATAGACCATTAGCCATTGTTTACATGCCAGTTTAGTCATTTATAGGTAAATCTAGCCTAGTAGACTACGCAAAATAAGTAAATATTAGATTGTGCTTTATACTTAAACCGAAATTTCCTCTACATCGAACTAATAGTAAATTCTCTGAAGACGCTGAAGTTTTTTTTGAGTATTTTTTAAATAATTGCCTACGTAAGTTTGTAATGTCGGTATGGTTACAAGCAAACTTAGGATTGAAATTTTTATAAATCAAAACTGATAACATAATGGGAAAAGCAATTGGTATCGATTTAGGGACTACCAACTCTGTTGCTGCTTTTAAATTGGCAGATGTGGAAGTGGTAATAGCAGATGACAATACACCACCAGAAGGAAAATTAACACGTTCGGTAGTTAGCTGCGAAAAAGGTAAGTTCGTAGTTGGAGAAAAAGCTTATAACCAATTGCGATTAAACCCGGAAAACGTCATTATCTCTATCAAAAGATTGATGGGTCGAGGTTTTGGTGACATAGCTGTACAGAAAAAATCGGAAATTAGTTACAAAATAACTCAACCAAGCCAAGGAACAGATAACAGTATTGCAGTTTGGCTCGAAGGTAAAGAATATCAACCCGAAGATATTTCAGCAGAAATCCTCAAAAAAATTGTCAAAAATACCCAAAATCATTATCAAAAAATGGGTAAAGCTGAGGAAATTATCAATCAAGCTGTAATTACTATTCCCGCTTATTTTAACGATAAACAGCGTCATGCTACCCGCACCGCTGCACTCAAAGCCGGGTTAACTCCTTTAGAATTATTAGCCGAACCGACTGCTGCTGCTATTTCTTACGGATTTTCTCCCGACAGCGATGATGTCAAAACGATTTTGGTTTATGACTTTGGGGGTGGTACTTTCGATGCTTCGCTGATTACATCGGCTGGAACTTCTTTTATTGAACAGGGAAAAGCTGGTGATTTGTGGTTGGGAGGGGATGATATTGACTCGCGCATTATTAAGTTTGTTAAAGAAGAAGTTGGCAAACAAGAAAAGATTGCTGATATTGATAGCTTAATTGCTCAAATGCCTCACTTTCAGCGCGTCAGATTTAATGCTGATTTGAAAATAGCAACCGAACGCGCCAAAGTTGAATTAAGTAGTAGTAATACTGCTCAGATAAATATTCCCAATTCTTTAATAGATGAGTTAGGAATTGCTATTCCGATTGAAGTTGAAATTACCCGCAAGCAATTTGAAGCAACGATAGCTGATTTGGTCGAACGTTCGATTGAACTTTGCCATCAAGCTTTGAAATATTCTGAGTACGATTTGGATGCAGTCGATGTTGTCTTGCTGGTGGGTGGTTCCTCGCAAATTCCTTTTGTACAGCATAGAATCAAAGAAGCTTTCGGAAACGATAAAGTTGTAGTTCATCCGCGTCCAATGTACGCTGTAGCTGAAGGTGCAGCAATTGTAGCTGCGGGAATGACAGATAAAGTTACCACAGTTTCCCGCGATTATTTTATCAAATTAGTAGACGGTAATCATCAAGTTATTCGCCGGGGCGATATTTTACCCGTGACGACTTCCCACACTTTTAAAACTGTTGTTGATGGTCAAAGATTGATTAATTTTCAGTTTTTTAGCCCCGATGAAAGCAATATTTACGAAATTATTGGGGAAATGTGGTTAGGGTTAGAGGAAAAATACCCAGCAGGAACAGAAATCCAGGTTTATTTAGAGCTTGATGAGAAAAATAGCGATTTAGCAATGACTGCTCATCTCAAAAATGACCCTTCAGTTAAAGTTAGCTGTACCTTTTCTCGCGGTCGTTCTGATGAGAAAATTTATCAAGAATTAGAAGAAGCGATCGCACGTCTTAACGAACAAAATTTAACATCTTTAGGTGTGGAAGAAGCTTTAAATTTTGCGCTTCCTGTGGTGCAGCTAGCGAATCAAATCATCGAACCAACAACCGGAGAAGAACGGGTTGATTTACGCGATCGCGCTGCCAAAAATTTGCAAAAATTCCAAGTATCGATGTCGAACGAACGCTTGGAAGCTGAATCCCTAGTCCAAGAATCCGACCAAATAACCAGCCTTTGCGGGTTTTTGATTCCCAAACCGCAGCAGCAAAGATTGCAAAACCACAGCAATGAATTGCAAGACGCGATTAATGCCAATCTCCTCTCGAATATGGAATCAAAAAGTGAAGAACTAAAAAGAGAACTCCGTAATTTGCCGGATGAAGTGAAGTTTGTCCAAGGAAGTCTATTTGCGATTCGTCAAGCCCAAATGACTGCACCGACTCAAGCAAATGCCATGTTAGATAAACTGCTGCGGATGCTTTCGGCTTTGGAAGGCGGTAAGGAACGCGAAGCTGACCGTTTGTATCAAGAATTACTACCCGATGTCGAACGCTGGTATGACCAAGAACTACCTAGCAATACTATTGTCACCGGGTTGAAGCGATGAGCATCAAACTTGATTGTCCGGTGTGCGGGTACAAGGAAATTGAGAAAGATGTTTGTCCAAATTGCGATACTGACCTTTCTTTAATTCGGATGCTTCAAGAATTACCTCAATTAGATGTTAGCTGCTTGGAGATCCCCCCAACCCCCCTTACAAAGGGGGGCTTTGTTCCCTCCTTTTTAAGGAGGGCTAGGGAGGATCGAGTTTTATTAGTTCCCTCCTTTTTAAGGAGGGCTAGGGAGGATCGAACCAAAATCACAACTCGGCAACTCGTTACTGCTGCAATTATTCTCTTGATTGGTATGGGATTGGGCACTTTGGGTAGTTTTCTATTTTTGCAACCGCAGCAAATCGCAGCAATTACCCCAAACAATCCAGTTGTCATTACTAGTCCCAGTCCCCAACAAAGTCCGATTTTAATATCCGCACCAAAAGAATCAAGTACTTATACCGTCAAGCCTGGAGATAACCTCAGTTTAATTACTGGTAAGTTATGTATCAAAGGTACTGATTGGCGGGTGATGGTAGGGGCTAATCCTCAACTCAAAGGACGGGAAAACTATATAGATAAAGGAGAAGTTTTTAAAATTCCAAACTGTAAGGAGGCTATTTAATGGGCTTTCTTAAAGGTTTAAACGCTCTCAGTAAAATAGTTCTCGGTGTAGGACTTGTTGATATTTGGAAACAAGCACCATTAACAAAGGCTGAAATTCAAAAAGCACAAAGGCTTGCCAGAAGTAAATATTTATACGAAGCTATTACCACCGCCGAAAAAACCCTTGCAACCTGGTCTAAACAACCTGGCTTTTGGGAACGTTTGCTTTTGGGCGATATTTTAGACCAGACTCAGCAGCAATTAAAACAATGGCGCAGCCAAGTTATACAAGCAGGTAAACTGGTCGCAAATGCCAAAGCCCTTTTACAGCAAGATACTGGTAATCCATTAGAAACTCAGATTTTATTAGATGCTTTAGCGTTATGCTCTAGCGTTAGTAAAATTCTCCACGATGACCGCATCTTAGAGTTAAATAATCGCTGTCAAACCGAAATTAAAAAAAGGGAACACTTTCGGGAATTACTCATACAAGCTGATTCGCAAGTTGAAAATCGGTTTTTTCAGAATGCTGTTATCGCTTATCGTCAAGCCGAACATTTGTACGCAACAGAAGCTGTCAAACAGTCGATAGCTAAGTATGAAGCACAAATCCAGCAAGAAGAAATTTATTATTCTGCCTTCACGAGAGCAAAACAAGCTGCATACGAAGGAAGATTGAGGAGTGCGATCGCGCTTCTAAAATCAGCTTTGAATAAATTTTCGCGTCACGACGGGATTGAGTTACTCGAACAATTACAACGCACTGTCAAAGGTAAAGAAAAGTACCGTTTAGGACTTCAGGCAGAAAAAGCAGGTAATTTCGTGAGAGCTACATCCTTATATGAATCGGCAGATTTGCTGTTACCGTCGTCAGACTGTAAAATTCGTTTGGCAATTGTAGCAATTAAAACTAGTAAATGGGCAACGGCAATATCTCACATAGCTGATGTAGAAGTCGAGCAAGCTACTTATTTGCGTGGATTTGCCTACGCTAAACAGCAAAACTTGCAAGCAGCATATCGAGAGTGGCAGAGAATACCTAGTGCTACACTAACAAAACAAAAAGAAAATCTTAAAAATATTTCTCAACGACAGCAATTATTAATATTACAAAATATTGAGAATTCAATAAAAGATGATAATTTAGAACAAGCTCAAACCCTTAGTGAAGACTATCTGCAAAAATTCGGTTTCGATAGTTTAGTCGAAGCTAATCTGAACGAACATATTTTACCGCGATTAAAATCAGCGATTTGGCAAACTCATAATTGGGAAAATATTACCAGCGCAGCAATAAAAGCATGGGTCAGCGAACCTAGTATTACTACCTTACATAATTGGATGGTAGCAACTTATTATTTGGTTGGTAACGACTCGCAAAAAGTCAGCAGTTTAATTATTGCCGGGTTTACTGCACTAGCAAATTTAACTCAAGATTTGGCACTACGAGATATTCCTTGGTTAGCTGACCAAAAGGTCGATTTAGAATTAGTCTCTTCAGAATTCAAGCAACGAATCGAAGTAGTAATCGATAGCTTTAAAGACAAAAATATCAGCAAGTATTTAGAATTGCGCGATGAATACCGCTTAGAGATGACAGCTTTACGTTTGATGGGTAATCCACCAAAATGGGGAATGAAAATCAAAGATATATTCATTACTCCAGGCTGTTATCAACTTTATCATTCGCAATGGCATCGAGTTGATAATGTAGATTCAAGTCAAAAAATACTCGCAGCGCTATACACTTCGTGGGGACTAAGTGTTGCTGCTTGTTTGGAAAGAGACATTCAACGGGCAATCGAAATCAAGCCCAAAAATCAAAGTAAACTCGATTTAATCGAGCAATTTGCAGCGCAGTTTATAGCTTATTATGAAGGTTGCTATTATCTCCAACAGCAAAAATGGCAATTAGCAATCAATCATTTAAATCAAGCAAAACCCGAAATTATCGCTCGTCGAGATTGGCAAATAGAAATCGATAGATTATGTGGATTGCAGCGTCAAGTTATTTACGAATTAGAAGAACATTTAGAATTCGCTCAATTTTGGTATGACCTTCTCAAAAGCCAACTTGCCAAAAGTTACTTAGCCGAATATCAAACCGAGTCAGTCCGCGAGAAAGTAGCTAATAACAAAATTTCGTCAGAAAAAGCCTTAAAAGAACTTAAAGATATTCAAAAAATTGATGAACAGAATCCTGTCGCTATAGATTTAATTGAAAGAATTGAATTTGTTGAAGAAATTCAAGAAATTGAAAAACTCTTCCAGCAAGGATTATACGAACAAGTTATCAAAAAAGCTAAAAATTCGCGTCACGAATCTGTGCGGTTTACTGTGGCTGAATTTTTCATTCAAACCTTGATTAATGCTGTTGAAATAAATGACATAAAAAACTATCAAACCATCCAACAGCTAGGACATTGGGCTTATGAAATTTGTCCAAACGAACCTGCATTTCAAGAAATATATCGCAGTTTGAGAATACCTCACTAACAGGTGTGAAATGGAACAAAATCCCTACGATATTCTGGGTGTATCTCCAGCAGCATCGAAAGCCGAAATTACAAAAGCTGTAGCAGCGGCAATGAAGCGCAAGCAATATCCGGTAGATGTAATTGCGAAAGCGCAAAAAAGCTTAATGAAGCCAGATGAGCGTATTATTGCTGACTATTTACGCCCAATTTTACCAATTATAAAAAAATTTCAAGATACCGATTTATCAGCATTGGAGAAATCCGAACCAAGCTTAACATTATTATCAGAATATGATGGATTAGAATTAGCAATTACAAAAGCAACCCGTGAAGAAATTTTAGAACGCGAACCTTTAGCGATCGCATTATCAGAATTATTTGCACAGGGAATAGAAGCTTGTAAAGAGAAACGCTATCCCAAAGCTATCAAATATTTAGAAGATTACTGCGAAAATGCAAACGAACCTAATAGCCAAGATTTTCTCCAAGCTCAAATTTATTTAATTAAAGCATATCACGCTTGCGGACAAATACAACGTGCGATCGCACTCTGCCAACGATTAAGAACACACAGTAACTCCCAAATCCAAGCTTGGGCAAAAAACGCTTTATCATCATTATTATCAAAAGAGATATCCCATGTCTAAAATATCCCAAACCTATATCATCAAACAAGAACAACGCGACTCAATTAGCGAAGAACTTGGCAAACTCAAGAAACAAAATATCCAACTTCAACAATCTTTACGCGAACAACAAGCCAAATCAACCGCTGAAAGTGAAGATTTATTCTTAGAATTACTCGAAGTTGCCGATACCCTCGAATCCTTACTTACCTATCTAGAAAATAATTCAAATCCTACCCCTGAATTTATTCAACGCTTACCAAGGTCAATCGGCGCAATTTATCGTAAACTACTTAACGTATTAGCAAAACGTCAAGTTGTACCGATTGAACTTGAGGGAAGTCAAATAGACTTTAACTTATATAAAGTAGTTGATAGGGAAGTGCGAACAGATTTACCCGACCAAACCATTACGCAAATTTTACGTCGAGGATTTCGTCGCAGCGAGAAAATTCTGCGTCCGGCTGAAGTAATTGTGTCAAAAAATGAATAATAAGTAAGTTGGCGCGATTTTACTGTAATTGCATTGCGTGTATCTTGAAGCATAACGAATGCTGTTCGTTAGCAGTTCGTAGTTCGTAGGTTGGGTGGAGCGACAGCGTAACCCAACATTTACCTTAAAATTGTTGGGTTACGCTCCGCTGCACCCAACCTACCAGAAAAGTCCAATTTTGAGCCGTTCGCAGTAGAATTAGCATAGATCGGGAATTAAGAAGTTCAGTTTTGAAGCCACTACAGATAATTTAGTAAAATTAGTACACAGTAATCACAAAGGAGTAAAAGCGTGCAAGCAATACTTTTAAGCAGCGAAGAAGTTGGACGACGTGCTAAAGAAATATACGAAAACAGCATTCGTCAACAAGTGTATACAGAAGAAAACATCGGTAAGATGGTGATTATTGATATAGAAACAGGTGAATATGCAGTTGACAAAATAGGTATAGAATCAGCACATCTATTACGCAAAAAAAACCCATTAGCTAGACTATATGGTATTCGTATTGGCTATAAAGTTGCTGCGTCCTTCAGTGGTGACATGGAGCGTGATTGACAGTGATTTCTGGTATTGTTAAGGATAGACACGCAACTATTAATGTAATTTTTCAACTGCCAAATATACCAAACTTTACTATTGAATTTGTTATCGACACAGGCTTTACAGATTACCTTTGCCTACCTCCAGAAGCAGTTAGTTTGATGGGTTTGCTATTCCTATATGAACTACCTGTAAATCTAGCTAATAATAGTTGGGTAGACATACCAGTACATGAAGCTGTTATTATCTGGAATGGCGAAGGAAGGGTAGTTAATGTATTTGCGATAGGGAAGCGACCTTTGCTAGGTACAGCTTTACTTGATGAGCATGAACTTGTCGTACAGTTTACCGAAAACGGTTTAGTAACGATTGAGGAGTTGTAGTTGCTTTTGTCGGGTTACGCTAGTGGTTCATGTCATTAATTTTGACCTTTTCGCTCTTGTCTAGATCCCCGACTTCTCCAAGAAGTCGGGGATCTAGCAATCTCTCAAAATTAATGACACAGACTACTAGATTATTTACCCTGGCAAACCTTTAATCTTTCCCGTACTTGAGGATGGATATTCAAGTAATCTTTTAAGCGATCGCATCCCCGCATCAACAATCCATCTAAATCGTCAATATGCCAAATTAACACGCTATTGAGAGAGGGACGATTACCTTGAATATGGGCATAAATATATTTCCCATCGGGACTAAAATTTGCTTCCTGTATAAAGCTAGACAAGTATTTATACTCTCCGAGTTGCTTACCCGATATATCCCATATCCGAAAAGTACTAGGTGACACATTCGTATTAGCACTTCTTGATTCTGTAACAATCAGCTTTCCATCCGGGCTAAATTTAGCATATCCCAGGCTATCTGGATGGGGAATTTCGACTAATTGTTTACCATTCACATCCCAAATAATTGCTCGATTATCCGCAGAAGTAGCGAGAATTAATTTACCATCCGGACTAAAGCTAGGATTAGCAATATCTCGATCCACTTTAAATTCTGATAATTTTTGACCCGACGTATTCCAAATATTAATTTTGTTACGGTCGGTTCTAACTATACGCTCTCCATCGAAACTAAAACTAGCATTAAGATAAGTATTTTCACTCTTGTTAAACTGGACTATTTTTTTGCCGGAAATATCCCATAAGCTAGAATTATTTTTGCCATCGTAATCAAACTTAGCGATAATATATTTACTATTACGACTCCAAGCCATACCTGTACCTTTGAAAGTAGCTAGTAGCTGACCAGACTGCGACCAAATTCTACTGGTTTGACTGGGTTCGTAAGTCGTGGTCAGGATATACTTGCCATTGGGGCTAAAACCAGCTAATCCTACTCCTGCTTCATGTCCTGCAAGCAATAGTAACTGTTTTCCCGATGTATCCCAAACACGGACAGTTTTATCGGAAGAAGCAGTAATAATACGTTTACCATCGGGACTAAAATTTGCGTTAGTAACGCTGTCGGAATGTCCCGTAATTCTGGTTAATTGCTTACCATTTTTATCCCAAATAATTGCCGATTTAGAGGTTGGAGTAATAATATATTTCCCATCGGGACTTGCATTTGCTCGTCCAATAGCTTCGGGAGAATTTATTCTAACTGGGGGAACTTTTGAGGATAAATCCCAAATTCGCACCTTCCGATCGAATCCAAAAGTGACAATATACCTACCATCTGGACTCCAGCGGAGTTTACTTTGATTTCCGACTAACTCGGTTAGAAAGTTATTAGAAAATATATTATCCGAATTGTCCCATACTCTAACATTTTCATCATCTTGAGTAAAAAATAACTTGCCATTTGGACTAAATCCTGCATCGTTAACGAATTGCCTTCCGGCTATTTCTGCAATTTGTTTGCCGGATATATCTAAAATGCGAGTTGTTGTAAGATTGGATATAACAATATGTTTACCATCAGGACTAAAATTAGCATTTGTAGTTGAAAATATCTCATTATCTAAGCTGAATGTTTTAATTTTATTACCTGAAATATCCCAGAGGTAGGAATTATTCGAGTTAGTTAAAATATATTGACTATCGGGACTCCAGTAGGCACTTCTCACTTCTGTGTTATCTGCTGTGAGAGTCTTCAAAACTTTACCAGATATATCCCAAATTTGAGCATTTTTATCATTAACTGTGAGGATATATTTACCATTGGGGCTAAAACTAGCTTGAATAACTCTACTTTCATGTTTGAGTTCCCTCAATAAATTTCCCGATAAGTCCCAAATACGAGCGATGTTATCACCATATGGATTAGTAGGAGATGTTGTCTCTTCTATTTTTTGGGTGGTAGTAATTATTGTTTTTCCATCTGGATTGAAACTGGCACTAGTTACCCATTCTTGATGTTTCATTATTGCGACTTCTTTACCAGATTTATCCCAAATTCGGGCTGTATTATCATCAGACATAGCAAGAATATACTTTCCATCTCGACTAAAATTAGCATCAAATAGCTGTCCTTTACTCGCTTTTATTGAGTTAACTCGACTTGCCTTTAGTTCTGTAAGCAGTTTACCTGAAGTATTCCATATTTTAGAAGTTCCATCACCAGAGGCAGTAACAATATACTTACCGTCATGACTCCAATTTACGCTAGTGATAAATTCTTGATGGGCATTAAATTGATTGACCTCCCGAATATTATCAACTATTGTTCGCAAAGCGAAAACAGGGTTAATGGCAGGATATTTATCTAGAGAACGTCCATCCTTGACGATTTCTCGTAATTTTTGTCCTCCGTCAATTGCTGTCACCAAAGATTCAATCTGTCTGCTTTGAAACTCTTGTAGTGCATTTGTTCCGATTTTTTCTAATTGCGTTCCTGCTTGAGCTTCACGTAACTGATTAGTTGATATATTTGCCGCTACAGAAGCAATTATTGCTCCTAATAATGATGCGATGAGAACACCACTACCAATCCGAATTTGTCGTTTAGCTTGATGTTGTGCCGTGGTTAAAGTATCATTTGCTTGAGCCAAAATTCGACTTTCTTCTTCTTGAAGAGATAAAGCTTTTGCTATTCCTTGCTTTTCTAATTCCTGACTGGCACTAAGAAATTGGTAATCTTGCTCAGTTAAACTTTTATTTGCTGCCCAACTTTGTGCTTCTTGCAGTGCTAATCCTTGGAGTAATCTAGAATTATCTTGACAATTTGAAGCGAACCAAGCTAACAATGCTTCCGAATACGGTCTTAAATTCATAAGTGCTTTCTCTACCCAATTTAAATCAAAAACTGTTGCATAAATACGGTTATAAACCTTTAAATATCCTGAAGTTTCTACAACTAATCCCGATAGTCGTAATTCGATTTGTTCTGGACTATCTGAAGCGGGTATTTGTCCTAATTGTAAAATTTGCTGATATAAACCAAGCAACGCACCTGTATTGTACTTGCTCATCAAAATTCTATCTTTGATTGTTTTTAGATGGGGTGGTTCGTCTTGTGATTCCCAATTTTCAATTATTTGTTGTGTGACAATATTTCTTACTAATTCTGCTTCTGTAATTCCTTTTGCTAGAAAATCATCTAAGCTAGAGTTTTGATTTACTAATAAGTCGCATAATTTTTGTGTCAGAAAGGGTTGTCCTCCAGTCCAAGCTAAAACTTCCTGCAAAACAGCTTGTGGATTTTCAATTTTATTTTTGAGTCCTTCAGCTAAAGGTGGAATTTCGTGTACTTGAAAACCGTTAAGTTGAATAGCACAACCAATATTAAAAGGTGTTCGGACTTTATCTGCGATTAAATCGCTAGGTGTTGCTACTCCAAGAAGGACAAAAGTAATTCGATTAAAATCATTATTGTAATTACGTTTTTCATAACAACTTCTAATCCAGGAGAAAAAATCATCTCCTTGAAAAGTTAAGCTTAAAATACTATCAATTTCATCGATAAAAATAATTATTTCATCTCGGATTTTTTTTAATAATATTGTTTCGACAAATATATCTAAACGTTGTAAGGGAGATAATTCGCAGTTTTCTTTCCACCATGTTCTAATAAATTCGCTGGGGTTAGCTATTTCAAAATTCGCAACCAATGTGTAGACAATACCCGCATACCACTGTTCGGGATTTATATCTTTACTACCACGTCCTGAGATATCAATTGTAGTACAAGCGATTCCTTCGGCTTGCAATCGTTTCATTGTGCGGACTTGCAAGCTGGTTTTTCCCATTTGCCGGGAATTAAAAATATAACAAAAATTACCTGCTTTAAGTTCGTTATAAAGGTCTAAATCTGCTTGTCTAACTACATAGCTGGGAGCATTTTCTGGGAGACTGCCACCAACTTTATATGAAAAATTTTTGCTCATTGTTTAATAGGTAAAAATAAATTGTAGGGTGCGGTCTTCGGAGGGTAACGCACCGCTTTATCGTTTATCTCAAGAAAAATCAAAGGGGGGGAGCATCCTTGAAGATGTAGTGCGAGCCGAAAAGCTCGCTTTATATATGAAAGGGTGTAGTGCGAGCCGAAAAGCTCGCTTTATATAATAAACGAGCTTTTCGGCTCGCATTACAAAATTATAAAGATGCTAAAGAGGGATGCTTGCAATCAAAGTAAGTATGTAGAAAAAGGTATTAATAGCATAAGGTATCTTAGATTGACGATGGTGCGTTACGCTTTCAGCTAACGCACCCTACAATTTATTAATCTTGATTGCGGCTAATTAATACTTCTAATTGTTTTATTTGATTATCAGTAATTACTATTACCGGATGGTAAGAAGTAAACTTCTTGATGAGTTGCATACGCTCTTTTTTCAAACCTTCCATTTTTTCATATGCAGCATTTGATATCAGGTTTTCTACTGTTCCTTTATACGGCTGCGGTTGTGAATTTGCAAGTTGTTTGTATAAATCCTGAAGTTGAGTATCAAATTTCCTAATTACTGGATTCTGAGGCGTATATCTTGCTAAATTTAAGGCTCTATCTACTTCCATTTTTGCGATCGCATACAAAGTCTGACGGGTTATTAACTGTGGTGCTGGTAAAGATACATCCAACTGTGATAATTGATTTCTGACTTGATTCAACATTTCTTCATCCGTAGATTCCATCCCACCTGTTGCAAAAACTCCATTTAAATTTTGCTGTAAAATTTTGTCTGCTGTTTTGTAATCAGCTATTGCATTTTCTTTATCTCCTAAATCTCGATAAAGATTGCCTCTGTGAATATAAGTGTCACTACCAATAGAGGAATCATTACCATTAATGTATTTAGTCAAATTTAAAATTGCTTTTTGTTTTTCACCCGACTTTTCATAAGCTATGGCTTTTTCATAGTATTTCATCCGTTCTAGACTCAACATAGTTTTATTATGTTGGTCAAGCATGTAGGCAAAGCAACTTTTGGGAACGCTTGCTATCTTTGAAAATTCATTCATTGAATTAAACGTTTTTGGAGTTATAATTTTACACTCAGGGAAATCACCCGGAACTGAGATTTGTGCAACTAATGGTAGCGAAAAACCTAATAGCAAAATAGATAATGTATGAGCAACTAAAGAAGGTACAGAGAAGGTAAATTTCATTATTATGTAATTTAGATAGATTTTCAGTTAAATTAAGACTAGTAGTCTGTGTCATTAATTTTGATGAGTTAAGAGATTAACCACAGAGGACACAAAGGACACAAAGGAAGAGTTGGGAGAGATGAATCGAGAGGCCCAGATCCCCGACAACTTTTACGAAGTCGGGGATCTAACAACCCATCAAAATTAATGACACGACACGAACTACTAATGTTCGCAGGTTGTACCGAGAACCTTGTCCCTACTAATCCTATTTAATCAGGACAGCACTTGAGTTCGTATCGGAGTATATCGAGTACGTATCGACTTTGTAATGAGATCGAATATTTTGTAATTTTGCCAAAATAAATCTAGCAGTTGTAATATCAAAAATGCCACGTTCAGTTAAAGTACGTCCTGAATTCATCGGTGAGGTAAAGTCAGCGCTACCGCGTAATGGCTATATTCGTCAAACCGATTTAGCTGAACATCTGCAAATATCTCAATCTACTATTAGCAGTTTCCTTAACGGTAGACCTGTCGATTACCTGAATTTTAGAGAAATTTGCCGTGTTTTAGGACTGGAATGGCAGAATATCGCCGATTTAACAGTTGATTTAACCCTATATAGTGGGAATGAAACGATATTGAACTCGAACCCAGAAAATCAAGAAATACCTTTATCCAAATTTTCTCTAGAACACCCATCCGGGCAAGTACCATTAGATTCGCCATTTTATATCAAGCGGTTTCCAATCGAAGAACGATGTTACGAACAAGTTCATAAACCCGGTTCTTTAATTAGGATTAAAGCACCCAGACAAATGGGTAAAAGTTCGCTTTTAGCAAGAATTATTGATAAATCGCAATCTCAAGGAGATAGTACTGTCACATTAGATTTTCAACTCGCAACACAGCAAATTTTTGTTAATTCAGATAAGTTTTTACGCTGGTTTTGTGCCAGCGTTGGTTTAGCTTTAAATATCCCCAATCAAATTAATCAATACTGGGATTTAGCTGAGATTGTTGGTAGTAGCATGGCATGTAAAGCCTATTTTGAAGAATATCTACTACCAACAATCGATAAACCGCTAACGCTTGGTTTAGATGAGGTTGATAAAGTTTTTGAATATCCAGAAATTTATCGAGATTTTTTTGGACTGTTACGCGCTTTACACGAAGAAGGCAAACGACGAGATATTTGGAAAAAACTGCGGTTAGTAATTGTACATTCTACAGAAGTTTATGTGCCACTTGATATTAATCAATCGCCTTTTAACGTTGGTTTATCTGTAGAGTTACCTGAATTTAATAATAAGCAAATTTTAGATTTAGCGCAAAAGCATCAACTAAATTTATCTGAACCCGAAGTAGAGAAATTAATGAATTTGGTGGGTGGGCATCCTTTTTTAGTCCGTCTTACTCTTTATCATCTAGCTAATGGGAATGTGACTTTAACACAAATACTTCAAAATCCCACAAGTTCATCGAGTATTTATGCAGACCATTTACGCCGTCAAAGTTTACTTCTTACACAACAACCAAAATTAGCTGATGCTATGAAAGATGTAGTTAATAATAATTGTATACAGTTGTCTACGGTTACTAAATTTAAATTACAAAGTATTGGTTTGGTAAAATTACAAGAAGATAGTGTAGTACCCCGATGTAATTTGTATCGTCAGTATTTGCAAACTAATTTGTGATAAATCACATATCTTGATTCTGATACAATAGGAATAAATTATACCTATTGCCCGGTAAGTGGTTTCGGGCAGATGCAATGCACGGTAGAAGTTGCCTGTATCAATCCGATAGCGTTCGCGTAGCGTGTCCCCTTGGGACTTAGCGTTGCCGCTTCACGGCGGATTGCTAACCACCCGCGAACCGAATTTACGCCTGCTCCAACCAGTTCAGCAAATCGGACATATCGCTAAAGTCTAATAGATCCTCGCCCAAAGCTTCGAGCCGATCAAATGGTAATTCACGAATGCGCTCCTCCAAAGATGGTTCAAGTGTCCCCACCCGACGATTTAACTGCCGCAGCACCAGCTTTTGTGTCGCCTGCTCCGTCCAACTTGTAACAATTTGCATAACTTGTTCCTCCTCTTTCAATTCCATCGTATCAAGTTCACGCTGAAAAACCTGCTCCTCTGTGGCATTTAACCGGAGGTATGTATCCACAAATCCAGATATTAACTGTGTGCGAGCCGGATCTAGCCGTAGCGTAGCCAGTAGGCGCAAACACTCTGCCTTTACCCTTGGACGATCTTCAGGCGCAATTTGCATTTTTGCCATCAATGCCGCCGCCACTGGATTTTGCTGTTTGAGGAAATCCCGCCAATTAAGCCGATTGAGTTGTATTGCTGCGAAGTTGAACTCCAGTACTTTCAAATTTGGGAACTCGACTTGATACTGTTTGCTTTCTTCCCGCTTTGGTTCATCAAAGGAAAACACTACTACTGGATAGATAGGTAGTAAATGTTCTTGATGTAACTTGGCAAAATAGAAGAACATTCTTCGAGTAAAGTTGGCTTTGCTGGAAGATTGGTTTTCTAGATGAATAATAAAGCAAGTTTCTTGCCCACGAAACTTTACCAGTGCAAGCAAGTCAATAATTTTGCGCTCTCCTGTAGTGATGTCAGTAAAGTACTCTTGTTGCAAAAAGGTGATCGGTTCACGCTCTAAATAGTCAGCTACTTCTGGTAGAAATAGCTCTATAAACTCAAAGAAAAACGTGGATAAAAGTGTTTTGAAAAGTTGGTCGTGGTCAATTTGTTCGGTCATGTAACAACCTACGAGTCACTAAAAATCTTGTGGGATGGGCATCTAGATGCCTCATTTTATACAACTTAAAAATCCCTAATTTATAAAATCATATACTTTATTATTGTTTTTTTTGCTGCCTATATAGCATTAGGACTTACGCAAAGCCCCCCTTTGTAAGGGGGGTTGGGGGGATCTAATATATTTGGAATACCTACTTTTTCGTTGACTGTACGTAAGTCCTAAGCATTCCTAAATCATTCATGAAAATCTAGATTTGAGAGACGCGATATATCGCGTCTCTACATTTACGCAATTGTTTACAAATCAGATCGGACTGCTATAGTTTACAAACTATTAGGTAAACTTGACCTGAACAATCACATCATTGAAGTCTCTGTCCCCTCCACCTGACAAATCCTCGAAGCCAAAGGTGTTATTGCCTAACAGACGAACATGATCGACTTTATCGGCATTCGCTCCTAAAAACGCCGAGTACACGTCATTTAACTTCTGACCGCTGACAACTTCAGCCACTGTTCCGTTCGCAATCAAGAAGGGAACGTAAATCGAGCCACCTGTAAGCTGTCCTGTAATATTCGCTGTCTGCTGGTTCCCCACCCTCAAGTCAACTCCAGCTACGCGATTGTTTATGGCTGCTTGGATGTAGCCTGCTGTTCCCGGTAGGATATCCGCCGTTCCATCACCATTAGTATCGATTCCTCCGTCCCGATTTACGACACGATAGAACCCAACGGAATTATCGAAGGCTGCTTCACGATTGATTGTGAAAGTGGCATTAACTTGTCCCGTGAGAGAACGCAAATCGAGCAATTCTCCTTGTCCCTGACTCTGTAAAGCTGATATCGCTGCTGCACCTTGATTAACCAAACCGACCCGCACCACTGCGTCATTGAAGGCACTGCTACTACTGGGGTTGTCCTCAAAGCTGAAGGTGGAGCCAGTGGCGATACTCCCAGAGGGAGTCGCTAGCGCGATCGCATCCGTTACACGTAGCGAAGTTTGATTGCTGAAAATAACGCTACTATTTGGTACTTGTCCTGCCCGCAACCCATCCAGGCTACCGTTTTGGATTAAAAAGGTAGAAAAACGTGCATTCGCCCCAAAATCGAGAATGCTCGATTGTTCGTTTCCAAAGCCGTTAGGATTGTTGGCAATTGTCGAGAAGATAACGCGAGCGCGGGCTACAGCCGCTTCAAGATAGCCTGTTGCGCCAGGAGCAATGCCATTGATACTACCAAGGTCGTCATCGACATTAAAAGCAACGAGTTCGTTGACGAATACGTTCTCCTTACTGGCAAGGGAAAACTGCACGAAGCTTTGAGAATTACTCCCAGTTTTAACAATTGCCCTACCATTGGCGGCGAAGTTAGTAGAAAGGGTAGGTTTACTAGGAGTTTCAGCAGCAGTCAAACCGATTAATCCCGTTGTCGCTGAACCAATTGCACCGAGATTGCTAGCAGCACCAGTTGCAAGGTCAATCGTATAGAGATTGGTAGCGCCGGCAACCGTCAAAGCTGCCAAACCTAATCCGGATGTCGGTGTATTTGATGTAGTTGCCCGCACACCCGAAGGAATATCAAAGCCGTTGACGGCATCAAAATTAAGTGGGCTACCGTTGAGAGTAACTGCCAATGGTGCTGTCTGAGTACCATTGTTGGGCGGGTTTTGGATAAACAGCCTGTCTCTACTTGCATCCAACGTGTATTGGGTTGTAACAGTAGCACCAGCAAAGCTATTAGTGTAAGCAGTGGCATCGACTGTAGTAGTACTGCCATTACCATTAATCCTACCATCTGGCTGAGTGCCTGCTGTTACAGTATCTCCATCAACAAACGCGCCATTGGTGGGGTTGATGCGAAAGTTCAATCCCGTGTTGGTGACGATGCGGAGGCGATCGACGGTCGGATTGAAGTCGATACCAAACTGGGTACTACCTGCCAACGAAACTGGACTACCTGCGGCATCAGTAACTGTACCGACTGTTGTCGCAGTTCCAGTCTGCGGGTCAATAATGTACAAAGTACTCGAACCGCTGGTACTGTTAACACCTAGACCGAATAGTTGCCCTGTAGCGGGACGAAAGTCAATGCCTACTAACGTCTCGCTTGTAACTAGTCCGGCAATCGCCACTGCTGCAAGTAACCTGCATATTGTCGCAAGCTATTGAAATCGAGCCGAGTATTACCTAGATATAGGCAACCGGGACTGCCATGTGCAACTAAATGGACGGATGCAACCTCTTGGCTGCTTTGCAAAACTTCGCTAATCTGAGCGATGCCATCGCGGTCTTTATCTAGCAGAACAACTTGATAGCCAGACTTGACATTGCAAAGTAAGGTTTGATAATCCTCTACATTGCGATCGATAAAAACGTATGAAGGTCTGTTCACAAACATTTCCATTTACTCAACTTAATTGTGCTGACTGCAAATGTAGCACTTAAGAATGTTAAACGAGTATTTATTACGAGAAAATACGGTTGTGTTACTAAATTAAATGTGTAGGGTGTATACATTTCAAAAATATGTTGTTAATAGCTTGTAGCTGATAACTTGTAAGGTGCGTTACGCAACGCTTACACGCTAGATTTTTGTCTTTAATAAAATCTGGGTAAATTTCTAAGCTAGACTTTATCCAAAATTAAGAACTTGCTTTTTTTATCGAGTAAAAACCCTAGCAATAAGAGCAGAAACTTTTTCTACCGTGTTGCAAATGGAAATGTTACCTTCACAAAAAACAAAACTTATGTTGCAAAATAATCAAGGTATCAGTCTCGATTTTTAACTTATATGACTCCTCAAAAAAGCGATGCACAAAATGACACAAAAAATGATGTACAAAATTCCACTTCGTCCCAGGTTTGGAAAAATATACGCGAAAATGTCACACTAGTTGCGATCGCACTCGCTTTAGCCTTACTCATCCGCACCTTTGTTGCTGAACCTCGCTTCATCCCCTCAGACTCAATGCTGCCAACATTACACACAGGTGACAGATTAGTAGTAGAAAAAGTATCTTACTATTTCCATCCACCCCATTTCGGCGATATCGTCGTCTTTCAGCCACCAAAAGAATTACAACGACGCGGATATACTAAAGACCAAGCATTTATCAAACGCATCATCGGTCAACCGGGTGAGACAGTCGGTGTTAGCAAAGGCAAAGTTTACCTAAACGGACAACCCATCGAAGAAAATTATATTGCCGAACCTCCAATTCTACCGTTTGCACCCGTTCAAGTTCCACCCGACCAATTTTTTGTAATGGGAGACAACCGCAACGACAGCAACGACTCCCGCTACTGGGGATTTTTACCGAGAGAAAATATTATCGGTCGCGCAACATTTCGGTTTTATCCCTTTGACAGAATCGGAATAATTTAGGGAGTGGGGGGAGTAGGGAGAGTGGGGAAAGTGGGGGAGTTGAAACATCAATTAATAACTCCCTACTCCCTACTCCCT
This sequence comes from uncultured Calothrix sp., assembly GCA_964242965.1. Classification (GTDB taxonomy): domain Bacteria; phylum Cyanobacteriota; class Cyanobacteriia; order Cyanobacteriales; family Nostocaceae; genus JANNFJ01. The sequence goes on from CAXTCQ010000029.1 coordinate 44,922, forward strand.
ACTTCTTTCAAAACTTCAAATAATATATCAGTTGTGACAAAACATCACTGGGTAAATTTAGGCGTTTTTGAAAATCAACAATATCTCTAAACTGCCCCTTAGATAAACGGTTTTGCACTACAGCTTCAGCTAATGATGCATCAATAAATGGAACATTTGCTAAAGCTTCAATCGTCGCTGTATTCGCATTAATCAACTTAGTCGAAATCTCTAATTGTTCATCGTGGTAACTAAAATCTAGTATTACCTTCAATGCTTCAAAACGCGAAGCTGGTACGCTTAAAGCTGCTGCCATATCTTCTATGCAGTAAAATTTTAGACTAGAACGCGATAATTCTACTAACGTTCGGGCTTGGTGTATTGATAATCCAGGTAGCCGTAACCAATCGTCGATTGTAGCTTGATTGGCATCGATGCGGATACCGAGTTGAGATGCGATCGCAACTTCTTCCCAAGATTGTAAGCGGTAATAAGGGTCAGTCAGGATACGATTGCGAAGTTTTTGTAATCTAGGGTTTAGCCTAGATGAAAGCCAATTTTCGTTCATTGAAGTAAAAAGTTAGGAGTTAGGAGTTAGGAGTTAGGAGTTAAGAGTTAAGAGTTATGAATTATGAGTTATGAGTTAAGAATAAAATAATTTTCCCCTTTTCTCTTTCCTCCCGACTCCTGATTCTCGACTCCTGATTCTCGACTCCTGACTCCCCATTCCCAACTCCTTAACTAAATATGTTCTAATAACTGGCGACGTTTTTGTTCAAATTCGTACTCAGTAATCAAACCCTCTTGGCGCAAATTATCCAACTCGCGTAAAGCATCGGCGATCGCGTTGACTTGTTTGCCAGCAACTTGTGAATTAAGTACCGACTTACCTAAATTGAAATTGCGATTGAAAGCATCCTCATCCTGCGCTAAAAACCAAACCCCCTCAATTGCACTTGCAACTTTAGGGATTGGTGTCCAAGACAGCAATACATATAAAATCCCCCATAGAGGCTGTCCTAAATAAAACTTATGCAATCCGGAAATAGTTAGCGTCCCCGAAAAAGCTAAAACAGCGGCAATACTTCGGCTTTTTTGTTGATTGTTAAACATAATTCCAATACACTTACCACTAATGCAGTTTTCCTAGTAAGACAGCAAAGCAGCCCAATAATTTTAGCTTTGCCCCTACGTACCTAAATCCTAAATTAAATATATAAATTATTCTGAAAACTCTGAACTCGAAGTAAACGTAAAGTTAACAGTGCCGAAAATTTAACCTTCTTCCCCTTCTCCCTCCCATAAGCGTCAAGTGTTGAAATCGCGGTAAAAAACCGTACTAAAACCGCAGCTTTCGCAATTAGTCCCCTAGATTAGAATGAAGCTAGAGGCTAAAGTTTAAGGCTACTGAGTACTGCGACTCAGCTGAGTGGGGACAAAATGGGATTCTTTGACTCTGAAATAATTCAACAAGAAGCAAAGCTATTATTTGAGGACTACCAAGCCTTAATTAAGCTTGGCAATGATTACGGTAAATTTGACCGCGAAGGTAAAAAGCTGTTCATTGAGCAAATGGAAGCAATGATGGAGCGCTATCGCATCTTTATGAAGCGATTCGAGCTATCAGAGGATTTCATGGCACAAATGACTATGGAACAGCTTAAAACCCAACTTAATCAATTTGGTGTTACTCCACAACAAATGTTCGACCAAATGAACATGACGTTGCAGCGCATGAAAGCTGAACTTGAAAAACAATCTTAGGGAGTAGGGAGTGGGGAGTAGGGAGTAGGGGGAGATGAGGAGATG
>CAXTCQ010000030.1:0-46536 GCA_964242965.1 uncultured Calothrix sp.
ACCTTCCCCCTTCCCCTAATAAAAAAGCACCCAATCTAGGTGCTTTTGTAAGTAATGACATTAGGTTGTGAGAAAAGCTTTTAAACGTAGTTGTTGTTATTACGTGGGCTACGGGCACCAGTAACAGCACCAATCATGGAAGCGATTAAACCTAATAAAGAACCAAATACAAACCACCACAATCCTTGACGTGCAGCAGATGCAACTTCGCGTGCTTGTTGAGCGCTAACGTTAGCTTGGGGAACATTTACACCACCACTTTGCTGCACTTGATTGATAACTTCTCCAGCATTGGAGGCAGCGACACCAAAAGCACCTGAAACACCGCTTGCTAGCAACCAAGAACTAACTGCTAAAGTTGTTGCCCAAAGAATTGCACCGTTGAGAAGTGCAGTACTGCGATTCATCGGACCGCAAGCACGAGCCGTTACCCAACCACCTGTAAATAATGAAATTAACAAACCGATTGTTGACCAAATTCCAACATTATTTGCAACATCACCTGAAATTGTCCGAGGTCTGCCTGAAACCTCAATATTTCCGGCTCCGATTGCAGCAAACATTGCGCTCAAAATCAACTGGGTAGCTAATGAGACCAACAAACCGGAGATGATGGGACCCCAACGAACGCGGTCGTGGTAATCGCCGACTCGACCAACTACAGGTTCGTGGATAACATCATCGCCAACTCGATTTACATATGCCATAACTTATTTTCTCCTTATTACTTGTAGTTAACTTTCTTTAGTTAAATTCATCTTTGATTATGATTAAATGACAAATTGTATTTGTATGTATCTATCAGTGGAAATAGTTATTTACTCCATCTTTAGTAATAAGAATTATAAAAGTACTAAAGACAAATTTATAGCTTTGGCGCTAGATATAGAAGAAATTTGATTATCACTTAAATGTTCTTGAGTATAAGATATTTGGGTCAGGTTTTTTGGGTAAAGTTCGCACGCCTAACTACTTGGTAAAAAGCGATGATTCTCTAGGGTGTGCCTTGCCCTACGAGGTTTTTACAAACTTAGCAATATTGTTAATCACTCTTGCTTCCTCCTCGCTGAAAGAATTTTTATGCTCGCGCAAAGGCGCAAAGGCGCAGAAGCCTTGAAAAAACTCTAAATTATCTTAATTAGCGGGAGAGTAAATCAAACGCGCATTAAATTAAGATACCCGACTTCACAAAAGTTGTCGGGTATTTAGGTCTTTAAGAAAATTTAAAAAATATTAATAAATATTAATCAAAGACGCATTCTTACTGCTGTACCGCTAGCAGTAATTAACAAAAGAACTCCAGATTGATCGAGATTAATTGTACCCGTGTCAATTTCAATGCCAACAACAGCATCTGCACCCAAACGTCTAGCTCGTTGTTCGAGTTCGTCAAGAGCTTTGCGTTGACCTTCTTCAAAGAGGCGTTCGTAACTGCCAGTACGTCCGCCAATAATATCGCGGATGCCTGCTAAAAAATCGCGTAAGAAATTACTACCATAAACGACTTCTGCCGTGACGATGCCCAAGTATGACTCAATTACCGCTCCTTGAATGACATCTGTAGTACTTAAAATCATGATTTTACCTCTAATGCATGAAAATAGTTCAAATTGGACTTAATTGTGCTATTTATTCGTCAGATTCTTAGCCGTACAATGAAGCGATGCATAGAAGCCTTCATACGGACTATGTTCGCTTAGGAACCGATCGGCGGACGCGAAAACGATAATTGTATCAACTTATGTGAGAAACTAGCGGAACAAATACCCTAAATTCATCGTAAGTCTTTATAAAGTAAGCAAATGGAGTTTTCAAATTTCAATATTTTTGTTTTAATGTACAAGCGATTCTCGCATATAGTGCGCGTTTAGCTCTCTTCAGTATGAAGAGGCTACACCAACGTAGAAATTGTCAAAAAAGTTGCAGAAAACTTCAGGTATTGGATTGTGTATAATCGAACATCCCTTTTTATAAGTGTTCTTCTATTCGGAAGCATTGCAGCCACTATACCCTCAGTGGCTCAGGCACAGGTTGTAGTTGCACAACGTACAACTGCGGAGGTGAAGCAACTGTTGGATGAAGGACGCAGGCTGGTAGATGCTGGTGATTATGGTGGGGCAATTGGTGTCTACCAACAAGCAGCTTCGCTCGAACCTAGAAATGCTTCTATACATTCGGGGATTGGTTACTTGTACGCGCTACAAGGCAATCTTCAATCGGCTTTATCGTCGTATCGTCGGGCTGTTTCGCTCAACCCCAACAACGATGATTTTCAGTATGCTTTGGGATATATCAGCGGCAACTTGGGTGATAACAAGACGGCAAAGGATGCTTACCGTAAAGCAATTCAGATTAATCGTACTAATGTCAATGCCTATTTAGGGTTAGCGACAGTTTTACTACGGTTGGGAGAAAATACAAATGCGATGTGGGCAACCGAGCAAGCAATGAACTTGGATCGGAATAATCCGCAGGTGTTCGAGTTGCGCGGTACTTTTTTGATGAAACAGGGTAAATCGAAAGATGCGATCGCGTTATTTCAAAAAGCACGGGGAATATACGAAAAACAAGGTAAAACCGACAGCGTTAATCGTGTTGATGCGGCAATACGGCAAGTCGGAAGATAATTAAATTTGGTGTGTGGTGTGACTGGAATGAATCAAATAAAGCGTTCCCTCATTTCAATGTTTGAGGGAAGCATTATTGTTTAATGTTTATTGGTAAAAATATGCATATAACTCGTCTTCATCGATATACTTAGTAGCCTGTCTGAAGATGGCTTGACAAGTCCCTGTATCTAACTGACGATGGTTTGGCACTGTCAAAGTTTCTTGACCTACGATACCTGTGCGACGTAGTTTTACATGGCTGCCTTTTTGACTATGTATCTGAAAGCCAAACTCACCCAAAATTTCAATAATTTCTGCCCCCGATAATCTCTTTAGTTTAGGCATATTCTGGCTGTAGCTCAAAAGTTACAATTAAAGATGGTTTATCAACTAACCCAAAGTCGGCAGGATTTTCCCCCTCTAAATGCAAACTTACTGCCTCACGGAGATTTGAGACAACTTCATCTAATGTTTGTCCTTGGGTTACAACTGAAATCTCTATGCATTCTGCCACATAGCCACTTTGTCCATTTTGGATGACTGCCTTAATACTTTCTTGTAGCTGCATAAATTTAGTTATTTATATAATGATGTGTTGTTTACATAGCAATCATAAATCATAAGCCCTAGTTTCCGGCGGTTGTAGGCAGGGTGCGGGCAAGAACCGCCCGTGGCAGCACTTCGTTTACGCTAACGCAAAAAACTAGCTCCCCAATTTCTCCTAGAAGTCGGGGTTTTGAGTCAATACTGCAAGGGATAAACATTTGCCCAAAATAAATCCCCTATTATCCACGCTGTACCTTATTTTCAACTAAGCTAGTCCCTGTATCTTGTGGTATACTTATTTAAAAAACTAATACTAAAGTTAATAATTATACAAAGCACGCTGTCTTAGGTCAGAAAAAATTGGTGACTTTGGTCATGCGTCAGTTGATAGTTACTTGTTACTTTAGTCCTATATTAATTTTGGACATTTTGCTCAAAAATTACTAGCATGAATTTATATGAATATTGCTACCAGGCTATGGGTGCAGCAATAGGTGTTAGGGGCGCGGTCTAAGTAAAATTAATTAAGTATAACCACTTAAAGATTATCTTTAGGCTGTTCATTGTTAACAACAACCTTTATTTTGGCTCCGTGGTTGTTTTTTCTATAACCGAAGTGGATATGACAATTGATATAACAAAGCCTGTAGATTCATCAACTTTAGCTCCAAATTTAGTTCCAAAAGTTAAAAAAAGGTTCAAGAAAAATTGGTTGCCTTTGCTAATTATTCTTGGTCTTTTGGGCGGAATTAGCTACGTAGTTTATCGGCAATTGGTTGTTGTTCCACAGCAGGAAGCTAAAAATCGGGTTCTCACGGCTCCCGTGGAAAGGCAAAATTTACCGATTGTGCTTTCGGCAAACGGAACTGTAAAGCCCTCTAGGTCAATTAATGTTAGCCCCAAAAATTCAGGGATAGTCAAAAGTTTGCTGGTGAAGGAAGGAGATATTGTTAAAAAGGGTCAAGCGATCGCTTACATGGATGATTCCAACCTTCGAGGGCAACTCACTCAAGCTAGAGGACAATTAGCTCAAGCTGAGGCAAATTTAGAAAAGGTACAAGCTGGCAATCGTCCGCAAGATATTGCCGCTTCTCAGGCACAATTAGACGAGGCACAGGCAAATCTGCAACAGGCACAAACTGGTAATCGTCCGCAGGATATTGCCCAAGCACAGGCACGCTTGGCTAGCGCTCAAGCAACTTTGAGTAAAGCCGAAGATGATTTTCGCCGCAACCAAGAATTATATAAAGCGGGTGCGATCGCACTGCAAATTGTCAACCAAAAACGTGCCGACCGCGATAGCGCTCAAGCTGCTGTAAGCGAAGCACAACAGGCACTCGGACTGCAAAAAGCTGGGTCGCGTCCCGAAGAGATAGCTCAAGCGCAGGCTGTGGTCAGACAGAGACAGCAAGCTTTGGCACTCCTTAAAGCTGGGTCGCGTCGAGAAGATATTGCCGCAGCACGAGCGCAAGTAGTTTCGGCTCGCGGTTCCCTGCAAAATATTCAAGCTCAAATCAATGACACGGTACTTCGGGCACCGTTTGATGGGTTAGTTACTAAAAAATACGCAGACCCTGGCGCTTTTGTCACGCCAACGACTGCTGCAAGTGCGGTATCTTCGTCTTCTTCTTCTTCAATTTTGTCTTTGGCTTCTAACAATGAAGTTGTAGCAAATTTAGCCGAAACAAATATAGCTAAAATCAGCATTGGTCAAAAAGTTACGGTTAGAGCAGATGCTTATCCAGGAAAAACTTTTGAAGGTAAGGTTAATCAAATTGCCGCCCAAGCGACTGTAGAACAAAATGTTACCAGTTTTGAAGTGAAGGTATCGCTTTCTGATGCCGAAAGGTCGCTGCGGTCGGGGATGAATGTGGAAGCCGATTTTCAAGCGGGTCAATTAGAAAATGCTTTGGTAGTACCGACAGCGGCTGTTGTGCGGCGAGAAAATGCTACAGGCGTGTTTGTCACGGGAGCCGATGACAAACCTACATTTAAGCGGATTGAAACTGGTGTCACTGTCAGTAATTTTACTGAGGTGAAATCGGGATTGGAGGGTAATGAGAAAGTATTACTCAGCTTTCCGCCAGGGTCACGACCGCGTTCAACACCTAGAGGTGGAGTTTTTCCGGGTGTGGGTGGTGGTGGTCAAGGTGGCGGTTCTCGCGGTGGTGGCTCTCGCAGTGGTGGGTCGGGGAATGCTGTGCCTTAAATTTCTAATTAAGTCCGCAGTCCTGTTCGATAGCTTCACGCATCAACTTAATATCATCAGGTTGAATTGTGCCTGCAAAGCGCAGAAGTTGAGAACCTGCAACACCTTGAATAGGAGAATCTGCAACAGCCCGTGCAAACTCAATTCCCCCGTTGCTGCAAATTTTCAGGCATCTCCCTCAACTGCTTAACTACCAAGTCAACAATAGATGTGTCCATTTTGTTCCCATCTGAACCTGCTAAACCTATTCTAGTTGGGATAGGTTGACCTCTATGTTAATAAATCCTGACCTAATTAATAATTTTGAAATATGATTAAGGGTTTTGACAGTAAAAGTACCCGTACACTTCCATTGCTCGAAGTCCTGTCAATGGCAGCAGAGGCGCTGTGGAGTAATAAATTACGCACGGGGTTAACTATGCTGGGTGTAATTATTGGTATTTCTTCGGTCATTGCCATCACTTCAATTGGTCAAGGAGTACAAAAGGGAGTTGAACAGCAGATACAGGCATTAGGTACGGATGTGCTGCAAGTTTTGGCAGGTGCGGCAAGAAGCGGCAATATTAGTCAAGGGACGGGTTCTAGTAGTACTTTAACTTGGGAAGATGCCAAAGCGATCGCGCAACAAGCACCATCGGCTGAAATGGTTTCTGCCTATTTGCAACGCAATGCTCAAGTTGTGTACGAAGGACAAAATACTTCGACAACCGTTTATGGAACCGATTTGAATTACCCGGAAGTACGAAATACAAACCCCCAGCAGGGACGCTTTTTTACTCAGGAAGAATTAGATAGTGCCGCACAGGTTGCGATTATTGGTCCGACTGTGCAAAGAACACTTTTTGGTCAAGGTGTTAATCCGATCGGTGAGAGAATTCGGATTCGCGGAGAAGCTTACGAAGTGATTGGGATAATGGAACCGAAAGGTTCGCAGGGACCGCAAGACCGAGATGACCAAATTTTCATTCCGCTTACTAGTATGTCGGGGAGATTGGTAGGGAATAATGCTTTGGCTGGTATTTCGGTAAGTGGGATTTTAGTTAAAAGTAGCAATCAGGAAAAGTTAGAAGCGGCTCAATTTCAAGTGACAAATTTGTTACGCTTGCGTCATAATATCTATCCGCCGCAAGTTGATGATTTCCGGCTGACTAACCAAGCCGATATTGTTAGTACTTTTACTAATGTTGTCGGTTTATTTACGGTAATGGTAGTTGCGATCGCCGGAATTTCGTTGGTGGTCGGTGGGATTGGAATTGCGAATATTATGTTGGTTTCGGTGGTGGAACGGACACGGGAAATCGGGATTCGTAAAGCTGTCGGAGCAACTAATTCGGCAATCCTCAACCAATTTTTAGCCGAAGCAATTATGATTTCGACTTTTGGTGGAGGTATTGGCATCGGAAGTGGTATTTTGATTGCTTTTGCATCGGCAAATATTTTCAAGTTTCCCTTTGTGATTTCTTTTCTATCGGTAATTGCTGGGTTTGCACTGTCGCTGACCGTTGGTTTAATCGCTGGGGTTATTCCTGCGAGAAATGCTGCGAAGTTAGACCCAATTGCTGCATTACGAAGCGATTAGATAATTTGGTACTCCGCACTATATATAAAGAGACGCGATACCCAAGCGTCTCTACTTCCTACACGGAAACTCTTTCGCGGACGACGACTTCCCCAGTCAAACTAAAAGCGCGAATTTCGGTAATTTTCACCTTTACTAACTTTCCTCTAAATTCGTTGATATCTCCATCGAAGAAAGTTAGACGATTACCCCTTGTCCTTCCCATCACCTGCGAAGCATACTTTTGGTTTTGTTCTTCGACCAAAATCTCCTCAATGCGTCCCATGTAACGTTGCGATCGCGCTGATGCTGTAACATTAACTAAATGGTTAATTCGTTGCAACCTATCTTGTTTGACTTCTTCGCTTAATTGTTCATCCCACAATGCCGCAGGTGTATTTGGACGCGGAGAATACGCGGCTGTATTTACCAAGTCAAAGCCGATATCTTCGGTCAATTTCAACGTATTCTCAAACTGTTCCTCTGTCTCTCCAGGAAACCCGACAATTGCATCGGCACTAATCGATGCATCGGGCATGTATTCCCGAATTTTATCGATGATACGGCGGTACTTCTCATGCGTGTACCCGCGTGACATTCGCTTCAACACTTCATTGTCGCCCGATTGGAAGGGGATATGGAAATGCTCGCATACTTTAGGTAGTTCGGCACAAGCTTTAATTAATCTTTCAGTGAAATAACGAGGATGTGATGTAGCAAAACGGATTCTTTCAATTCCCGGTGCGTCGTGAACAAAATACAGTAAATCGGTCAAAGTTTGTAAATGACGACCTTCTTTTGTGCTTCCCGGTAAATCGCGTCCGTAGGCATCAATATTTTGCCCTAACAGCGTCACTTCCTTATAACCAAGTCTGCCCAACTCCTCCATCTCAGCGCGAATTGCTTTGGGTGTGCGCGACTGTTCGACACCGCGCACCCCAGGTACTACACAATAGGTACAGCGTTCGTTACACCCGTAAATTACGTTTACCCAGGATGTAACGCTGCTATCGCGGCGCGGCTTGGTAATATCTTCCATAATATGCACGGCTTCAGTGGCAACTACTTGATTGCCGTCGAAAACCTGTTGCAGCAAATCTTTAAGACGGTTCGCGTGTTGCGGTCCCATCACCAAGTCTAATTCGGGAACCCGTCGCAGTAATGATTCGCCTTCCTGCTGCGCCACGCAACCCGCCATTACTAACGTTAAATCGGGTTCAAGGTGCTTGCGTCGTGCCAGTCTACCTAGATATGAATATACTTTATGTTCGGCGTTATCGCGGATACTACAAGTGTTGAAAAGGACTAAATTAGCGTCGTTTGGGTCTTCTGACCACTCAAAGCCCATGTCTTCAAGGATGCCAGCCATACGTTCGGAGTCGGCTTTGTTCATTTGGCAACCGAAGGTAGTAATGTGGTATCGGCGTTGGGGAGTGGTCATAGTCAAATTTAGCTAGGAAAAAATATATATTAGCGTATTGATAAATTATAGGTGTTTTCGGGCTTGGTATTGCTGGATATTATTATAATGAATTTCTGTACTAAACTGATAGCGGGCATGAAATATGTACCACATTATATTGTTATTACCCTTGATGCTTGCCTGTGAAAATAACATTGTTAATCAAGTTCCTTTCAATCAGCCTGTATTAAGTCAAAAGTATGCCAAATCGAACTGGCAAGAACGTGCGGATTTTGAAAAGTATTTTCAACAGGCTGGTGTTAAAGGTAGCTTTGTCCTTTACGACTTAAAGAAAAATCAATACTTGGCATATAACCCCAAACGAGTGAATACAGCCTTTCTTCCTGCTTCCACATTCAAAATTTTTAATTCCTTAGTAGCGTTAGAAACTGGAGTTATTAAAGATGAAAATCAAGTAATTAAATGGGATGGAGTTAAGCGAGAGATTCAAGATTGGAACCAAGACCAGACGATGCGAAGTGCAATTAAATATTCTACAGTCTGGTTTTACAAGGAATTAGCGCGACGCATTGGTGAGAAGCGAATGCAGAATTATATTAATTTAGTTAACTATGGAAATAGCAATATCAGTGGAGGAATTGATAAGTTTTGGTTAGAAGGGGGATTACGAATTACACCAAAACAGCAAATAGATTTTCTCGTCAAGTTATATCGCAATCAGCTACCGTTTTCAAAACGGTCAATTAATATTGTTAAAGATATTATGATTAACGAAAAAAATAATAATTATGTGTTGCGCGGTAAGACTGGTTTGGTGGGTAATGGAGTAATACCAAAAATTGGTTGGTATGTTGGTTATCTTGAACGTAAAAATGATGTATATTTCTTCGCTATAAATCAAGATGTTGTCAAACAACCCGAAGATATAAAAGCAAGGATTGCAATAACTAAGCGTATTCTGAGTGATATGGGTTTATTGAAGTAGCGCTAGCGTTACCCAACATTAATGCTGTAGACGAAATGCGATAAATTAAGCTAAGGTGTATTTCTAATGCAAGTAGGTTAGATATTCCACTTCATCGGTTCACGGGCTTGAAAGTATCAGATATAAAAATCAGATCCCCGACTTCTTAGGGATACTTCGCTATGCCACAATATTGTAGGGGCAGGGCAGTGCCGTGCCCCTACGCAAGACTTTCATTAAAATAATACTAGTAGATAGTGAAGCAGCAGTATAATTACGTATTATGGAGACATTATCAACTCGATTGAGAATATTCGCACCTTAAACGGGAAGACTAAAAACAGACGTTACTTGCTGTTTAAGTGCGTCACCTTCTCAATTATGATGAAAAAATTTCCTGCTGATATATTTAAAAGTTTATCTAAAAACATATTTAGAAGCATACCTTTGCGGCTAATCCTGATTATACCGTTTGTCGTTCAAATCTTTGGTGCGGTGGGATTGGTAGGTTATCTATCGTTTCAGAATGGGGAACAAGCGGTAAGTACATTGACTTACCGGATTATGGATGAAGCAAGCGATCGCGTCCAGCAGCATCTCGATACTTATCTGGCACTTCCCCATCAAATCAATCAGTTGAATGCGGAAGCAATCAAAAAAGGGTATTTTGATATTCAGGATTTGAAAGCTGCTGGACGTTATTTTTGGCAGCAGGCAAAAACTTTTAAAAGTGTTAGTTGGATTGGTTATGGACTACCAAATGGTAAAGGTGTAGGTGCTGGAACTTGGTATGATGGTAAAGATATATTGACCGATGAAATGTATGATAATAAAGATTATGGCTACATAACTGATAACCAAGGAAATTATACCAAGCAAGTTTATATAGTGGAATATAATTTTCTGACTGATAAATGGTATGTAGATACGCTAAAAGCTGCCAAACCTATTTGGAGTCGTATCTATCCTCAAGAAACAAAGGAGTATGAATATATTGCCGCTACAGCGAATTATCCTATCTACGACAAAAATAACAAGCTTATTGCTATTGTCGGTAGCGATTTACAACTTTTAGATATTAGCAAATTCTTACATAAATTAAAAGTTAGCAATAATGGAAAAATATTTATTATTGAGCGTGATGGACTATTAATAGGTAATTCTAGTTCTGCTGCAATATATAAAAAGCATTCGAGTGAAATTACACGATTAAAAGCAAGTCAAAGTAGCGATGCTCTGATTAAATCAACAGCAAAGTATTTACAAAGTAATTTTACTGACTTAAAAGCAATTCAACAAAAACAAATACTCGATTTCAAATTTCATCAAGAAAAACATCGCGTTCATATTACACCTTGGAGTGATGATTATGGTTTGGATTGGTTAGTAGTAGTTGTACTACCTAAATCAGATTTTATGGCACAAATCTACGCGAATACTCGCACAACAAATTTATTGTGTATAGCTGCATTATTTGTCGCAACTTTCATTGGGATTCTGACATCGCGTTGGATTACTAAGCCAATTTTATATTTAAGTAAAGCATCATTTGCGATTGCATCGGGAGATTTAAATCAAACAATACAACCTAGTCGCTTGCAAGAAATAAATATTTTAGCTAAATCATTTAATCGCATGGCAAAACAGTTACAAGCTGCATTTCATGAATTAGAAGCGACTAATGTTGATTTAGAAAATCGAGTTAGCGAACGTACCGCAGAATTAAAAAATACGCTTGATGAACTTCAGAAAACTCAAAGTCAATTAATACAAACCGAGAAAATGTCAAGTTTGGGTCAGATGGTAGCAGGTATTGCCCATGAAATTAATAATCCTGTAAGTTTTATTTACGGTAATCTCACGCACGCTCAAGAATATACTCAAGATTTACTCGGATTGTTACAACTTTATCAACAACACTTACCAAATCCACCTGCTGTTATTAAACAAGAAATTGATGTAATTGAATTTGAATTTGTTAAAGAAGACATAATTAGAACCTTAGATTCAATGAAAGTTGGCAGCGAACGAATTTCTGAAATTGTTTTAGGTTTGCGAAACTTTTCACGTTTAGATGAAGCTGAATATAAAAAAGCTGATATTCATGCAGGAATTGACAGTACTCTCATGATTTTAGAACATCGCTTAAAACCACAAAACAATTATCCGAAAATCGAAGTTGTTAAGAAATATGCTGATTTGCCTCAAATAGAATGCTATGCAGGGCAATTAAATCAAGTATTTATGAATCTTTTAGCAAATGCGATTGATGCTCTTAACGAGGGTAAAATAGCACAACCACAAATTATTCTCTCTACTGAAATTATTGATGATAAGCAAGTTGTTATTAGGATTACTGACAATGCTTTAGGAATACCAGCAGACATACAGCAAAAGCTATTTGACCCATTTTTTACTACTAAACCACCAGGTAAAGGTACGGGGTTAGGTTTATCAATCAGCTATCAAATTATTACTGAGAAACATGGAGGTAGTATCGAATGTATATCTGAGTTAGGAGTTGGTACAACCTTTGTAATTACTATTCCTAAGTAAAAAATCCGGTATCTTAAAGATACCGGGTTTCTATCATTATCATTGAGTTTCGATAGCGAAGTTTTGGGAATAATAAGTTGGGATGCTCGATTCTTCGACAAATTGACAGAGGCGATCGCTTGGTATTAATTGAAGCGATTTAGGAATAATGACGCATAATGCTGTTACAAATATGACTATTAAGCCGATTCTGTAATCTAAATCCATCACACCACTTACCTAAATTCATCAGAACTGTACCCAATAATAGGATAGCTAAAAAATTTTAGCTGATTCTAGGAAAAAAGTCATTAATTTACGTGACTAAAGTCATAGTTTTCAGGCTATTCCAATCGATTGCCTTTGGTAAACTATTAATTCGGTTAGTCAAGATTAGAGCTTGCGATCGCCGCCATGCTTGTAATGCAGTGCTGGCGATTTTGACCGTATCGTTATCAATTGTTAAAGAAGTAATAATCGATTCACAAAGCTCAGTAAATGCCTCAATTTGCAACATTTCTCCTAACGCACCCAATTCATTAGCCATCATCATGACTTCTTCACGCAGTCCTTGCTGATTCTCAAATAGCACTAATTCAAGTCGTTGCAAACAGTCTTCGACTTGAGTTTGAAAAATTTGATGAATAATATCTTGCAAATTTGTTTCCGCAGTTAAAATCGCTGTTGTGTCTTCATAATTAGCATCACCCAAAATCTTGTGTAATTCTTGAAAAGCTAAATTAGCATTTTCAACTACAACTTCGATATCTATACTATTGTCATTCCTATAAAAACTGATTACTTTACGTAAACTATCGACAATGGAAAGTAATATTCCTTGCAAATCAATATCGATTTCTAAATCTTGTTTTATTTTTATAACCTTAAAGAACTTTTCTAATTGATGCGCTAACTCGCTTAAAATCTTAAACCCCATCATTGCCGCTCCTCCCTTGATCGAGTGAGCAGCACGCATCATCTTATTAAGATGTTGAACATCAATTCTATCTTTTCTAAGTTCTAATAAAATTTCTATTGTATTTACATGTTCGTTAGCCTCTTCAAGAAACTGTATTTTTATTTCCAACTCTTTATTTGTCATTTTTTACTTGCATTTTGTATCCTAAATAACTTTTATTACTTCCTGTCAGCTTTAACTAACCGATACACCCTTTTATTCATGATATACAGTTGCTTTATCATGAAGCTGTTGAAACACTGTTTTAAGTAAATCAAACTTTGTGAATGGTTTAGTTAAATACCCAGAAGATTTTACCAGTTTTGCACGCGCTTTGTCGAGAAAACTACTTCTACCTGTCACCATGATTATCGGAGTATAACGAAAGTTGGGATGCTTGCGGAGGAGCGAACAAAGCTCATAGCCATCTAAATTTGGCATCGAAATGTCGAGTAAAATAACATCGGGTTTAGTGCGGAGAATTTGCATTAATGCTTTCAGCGAGTCATTTATAGCAATTACTTCAAATAATTCTTCATCCAAAAAACCTTGTATAGCTTTAAGGATAGTTGGACTATCATCAATACACAAAATTTTATAAAGCTTTTCCTCAACCTTTGGCAGTTCGGGTTTACTAATATACTGAATTTCTTGAGGAATTTCTTGAATATATTGCTTGATAGTAGTGGAACTTTTTTGACGCGGTTCATCTAAAGTCGCTATTTGTTGCCTTAAATTGGAAATTACTGGATTTTTAGAACGAGAAATTGGCTGGAATTCAAAGTCGCTACCATTTCGATCTTGACAGCGTGCCATTAAAAATGAAATATCTAAATGGTAGAACTTTGGCAAATCACCCAAAGCACTTTGGGGAGCAAATTCATAAATTCCATCTCGAAGTTCTAAAAATGATTCCATGACTTCAATAACTATTTCTGCAATAAATTTTCGAGCTTGCGAGCGATTAAGATATTGTTCTTTGACAAGCCAGCAAATAGCCATATAATCAGGATTAGTGATTGTCTTATCATTAATAGTACGGTCAAATATTGTTTTTAACTCACTAAAAACTTGGTTATTTAAAGTTTGTACTTCCTGGTTAAATGTTTCTAGCTTCTGGTAAAATAACTCCCACATATTTTTTGATTGGCAAGCGTAGATTACCTGACCATTATCTAAATAAATTGTCCAAACTTGTGAGAGGCTAAATACTTTTATTTGACCGCTTTTATAATCTTTTGCAACCTTTTTGATATACAATAATTGTTCAAATGGTTTTAAAAATTTATGGCGACCAAGATTGACTGTATGCATATACGTAATTTTAGTTATTGAGCAGGTACAAGTTCATAAAGACGACAATTTTACAACTCGAATCTTCAGATTGGAGTCAAAGTAAGATATTAAAGGTATTCTCAGATAAAAATATATTTTATGAAAAAGTTTGTTTGAGATTTTTTCGCTCGCGTGGTCGAGCCTAAGATTGCACTTAGACTGCTTTCAGGCAAGCATCGCACTACCACATCCATCAGATAATAATTAATTACCTGCGCCTAAAGTATTGATTCTCCAGCAAATTTACAAGTAGTTAGCCATACATATATGAGTTTACTATAAATTATTACAAAAAAACTATACATATTTTTAGGTTTTTTATTATAAGTAATCAATTTATAAAAATAAACAAGTAAAATCACTTTTGAAGTTAAAGTGAGTCTTTTTACTCTCAGGAATAATAATTACGTACTTTTACATAATACGCTCGCATCTAAGTATTTTACTACTGCTAACTTTGTGAGATTGACGCTAGGTAATCTACAATACATTACAACTGCTGCAACAAATAACATTCGCGCTTGGCAAGTATTTATAAATACCAAAAATCGAAATATTATATTAACGGTTAGCAATTTAATCGATAGTTTTAATTAAATTGATAACAAATTAAACCATTACTTAAGTATAACTATTTGATACTTGTTTGTAGTTGCGTTTTAGCGCTCCAGTCCCAAATATAGTTACTAACTTACGTAATCCCGTACTTAGTTAAGAATCACAAACTCAGCTTTTTTACATTTATATATATTCACAAATAACTTGAGAAACCATTGCCCCAATCTAGCAAAGGATTATAGGTATATAAACTTATCCCCCATATAGCGAAGAAACTGAGGGACTTGCAGCGTAATTCCAAATCGACTTTAGCTATGTGGATTTATTGCTAAAGTCATGCCAAGATGTTGCAGAAGTATTTAAACCTGAGAACGGGTTAATGGGGCTTACAATGAATTTTGCATTAATGCGTCGGTTGCATTTATCCTTTTTGCTGCCAGCAGTTTTAATACATATGATTTTACTTTCTACCATTGCTAACAGCATCTGCGCTCAAACGGTAGAAAGTCAAGAACCAATCTTACCAACAACGCAAGCAATCCCAAAATCTACCACTGATGTCATAACTTGGCAGGGTAATGTCGAGTTCAAATATGAACAGCAAAAAATTATCGCTACATCTGATAAAGCCGAGTATTTTCAATCCGAACGAAAGCTTATTTTGAGCGGTAACGTGAAAGTTTCTCAAGAAGGAATTATCCGTGAAGTTGAAACTGCAACTTTTTTTGTTACTGATGAGGTTAAAGTGACTGCTGATATTGTTAATATGCCAAGTTATAAGTAAGTTTATTATTGGTCAGCGGTCAGTTGTCATCTGTCAGTTATCATTGGTAAAGGGTTAATTCCTATTTTTAACTACTGGTAGTTTTAATTATGAATTAAGGTGCTGGGTTGGGGTAACGAGTATGAACTGCATCTATTTCTGCCAGGATTTCTGGAGTTAAATTAACATTAATGCTGGCAAGGTTTTCTTGAAGTTGTTCTAGATTAGTTACACCAATAATTGTACTGCTAATAAACCAGCGACTTCGTACAAATGCCAAAGCTAAACTTACAGGACTGAGGTGATATTTTTCGGCAATTTCAATGTAAGCTGTCACTGCTTCTTGGACATTCGGTTTTGTGTAGCGCTGTGCAAATCCTTCAAATAAAGCAAAGCGACTATTTTCAGGTTTGCCATCAACATATTTACCCGATAATAAACCGAATCCTAATGGACTATATGCTAGTAATCCGATATTCTCGCGGTAACATGTTTCAGCAAGTGCTGAGTCAAAGATGCGGTTAATCAAATTATAAGCATTTTGAATCGAAACGACTTTTGGTAAGTTGAGTTGCTTTGCTGCATGGCTAAATTCGCACGCTCCCCAGACAGTCTCATTACATAAACCTAAATAACGCATTTTACCTTCTTGGATAAGTTCGGCAAATACTTCTAATTGTTCCGAAATTAGAACTGTCTCGCGTTCTTGTTTTGGGTCGAATACTAGTTGTCCGAAGATGGGAATATAGCGGTCTGGCCAGTGAATTTGATAAAGGTCGATATAGTCGGTTTGTAAACGTTGAAGGCTAGCTTCAATCGCTTCTTTGATATTTTTACGGTTGACGCGAACATGGCCATCACGTATCCAATGAAAACGTTGTCCCGCACCAACCATTTTAGTAGCAATGATGAGGCGATCGCGTTGTTGATGTTTTAACCATTCACCAATATAAGTTTCAGTTTTACCATAAGTGTCAGGACGCGGTGGAACTGGATACATTTCCGCTGTATCGATAAAGTTAACACCCGATTCAACCGCAAAGTTGAGTTGTTGGTGCGCTGAAGAGATAGTGTTTTGCTGTCCGAAGGTCATTGTCCCCAAGCAAATTTCAGATACTTTTAGGTTACTATCACCTAGTTGGTTATATTTCATAGATAGTTTTAGTGTTAATAAAATATTACTGTTACTATAGCAACCCTTGCTTTTATTTATGTTGGCGTAGCGGCAAGCGATCGCGTTAACTAAAGGTATAAGCTTTTTATTTGATGAACTTGAACGTCTGAATCAATTTAGTATTTTGGAAATCCCCAAGTAAAACGTTCGTAACTCAAGAGCATGTTACACAAGTCTTGGAATTTCCGATGTTTCATTCATTTTTGATAAATTTGTATCAAAAGCATGTATTTTTTGAAACATTTTAAACTTAACCCGAATACGCTGTAATGTTCTAAATTAGACTCTACGCTACCATACTAGGACTGTGCTAGTTTTTTTTTAACTTGCAATATGATGACGCTGACTTAATATATACAACTATCTCGCTCGTTTTCAGGACAAAATTACCCTATCCTAAATTATCTCTAATTTTATTTATTTTATACATGTTGCAACATTTACTTCGGTAATTACGTCTACGGTCAAGTGTTTCCTTAACAGATAGATACAAGTAATATGCGAGTCAAGAAACTTCACGTATTCCTCGCAGTAGTTGTCGTGCTGCTGAGTTTTTCGTTTAACTTCAAGACCAACGCGCAGACTACTCAGACAATTAACTCGGTTGCAACCATTATTAGCGACATGCAGCCACCGCAGGATGCTGCACCGCATGGAGTTCCCAAACATTACAGTTGGGCAAATGGTCCGGAAATCGGTATGGGTAACAATCCAAAAGACTTTAAAGCCATGATGACATGGGGGCAGTTATACGAAGCAGAACAAGGAAATCCTGCTAGTAATACCCGCGTTCAGATACGGAATATCAAAGCTTATCTACTCAGCAAACAAGATAATAAGTGGCATCTGCTGCAAAACTCTAAGGGAGTAGAAGGAGCAGCATATCGTGAGGATTTCGCAGGTGATGCTAATAAACCAGCAGATGTTCGCAACGAGCCTGATGGTACTGTTTCCGCTAAAGCAGGTGATGGGCATAACTATCATTTTTGGACTAAAGGAGGTAGAAGTTCAATTGACCCCAATTATGTTGACGGTATCTTCACCACTGTAGAAGCAAGACTGATAGTCGATGATGCTAGTAAACCCGATGACCGCACGCAAGCTCGTTATCTACTGAATATAGGTGGTGACTACTGGCTCAATCTCGATGCTGGATGGGACAATTTCAACACTAACGGTGGTATTGCGACGGGTCGATTTAAATACGTTACAACTGATTGGCAAGCTTTCAATATGACTACGCTGTCAGCAGAGCAAATTAGTAATAACCCCCCACCAATCGAATAATCACAATATCCGACTTTAGATTCCCGACTTCGCGTTGTCCTTTAAGAAGTCGGGAAGCAAAGTATTTCAGATTTTAAATATTAAATAAACAAAGTAAAAATGCGTCTCGCGTAGTAAAAATTCAAATTGACTCTTAAAGTTGCGATAACGAGTCGTTGGGGTAGGTGATGGATATGCATCGATGCCTAAATCTCGCGCCATTAATGTAGCACGCTTCATATGTAAAGGGTCGCTAACAATTAAGACTTTTCTAAATTGTTTTGAATCAGTAATTGCTTTAGCATTGAGAAGATTTTGGCGGGTTGTACGCGATTTCGTTTCGGTTAATATATTATCTTCTTTGACACCATTTGTAATCGCATATCGCTTACCAACATCAGCTTCAGATAGTTCTTTTCCTGCACCAAGACCACCAGTAAAAATTATTATCCGAATATCTCGATTTTTATAGAGATTAATTGCATGATTAATGCGTTCGCGGAAAACTGGCGATGGTTCGTTTCCCCAAACTTCTGCACCCAAAACTATCGCGGCATCAGCTGT
Source organism: uncultured Calothrix sp. (assembly GCA_964242965.1). Classification (GTDB taxonomy): domain Bacteria; phylum Cyanobacteriota; class Cyanobacteriia; order Cyanobacteriales; family Nostocaceae; genus JANNFJ01. The sequence continues at coordinate 18,463 of CAXTCQ010000030.1, forward strand.
AATGTGGTTAAAATTATTACCATAAAAGTAGATATTGAGTGCTGCGATCGCATAACCCACGACTAACGTGCAAATAAAACCGACTATCACTAATAGTTTATTTTTTTTAATTCGCATAATAATGTAGGGAGTTATGAGTTATGAGTTATGAGTTTTATGTTTCTTCCCCTCCCTCCACAAAAACTCCACTTCCCCTTTAACCCTTTACCCTTCCCCCTCTCTCTTTACCCGGTTTAAATCTTCCAAAACATCAGCCGCAGATTGATAGCGATCGCTAAAATGGTAACAAACCATCTTATCTAAGATTGCAGCTAACTCGTCGCTAACTTGCGCCATTTTTCGCCATTCAACGTTTCCAGTATCGGGATTAATTGGCAATAATTGCGGCTGTTGACCAGTTACCGCTTGAATAGCAATCATCCCCAAGGCATAAATATCGCTAGCTAAACGCGGGTGTCCGGCAAATTGTTCGGGTGGTGCATAACCGCGTGTGCCGATTGCTACTGTCGCTAGTTCGGTGTTTTCACTATTTGGGGGCTGCATGGTTTTGACTGCACCAAAATCGATTAGTACTAAGCGATTGTCTTGGGAGTTGCGAATAATATTATCTGGCTTGATATCGCGGTGAATGACTCGATGCTCGTGGACAAATTTGAGGACTTGTAAAACGCTTTTGAGCATTTCGATCGCAAATGCTTCGTCTTTCACGCCATTTGTAGATAACTCCTGAGTAAGTAATTGTCCTTTAATATACTCTTGAACTAAGTAAAATTCGTTATTTTCTTCAAAATATGCTAGCAAATCGGGGATTTGAATGTGTTTTCCTAATACCAACAAAATCTCGGCTTCAGCATCGAACAATCTGCGGGCAACTTCCAAAAAACGGGTATCGCGTCTAGCTGGCATTAATTGTTTGACAACGCAGGTCGGATTACCCGGACGTTGAGTATCTTTGGCAAGATAGGTACAGCCAAACCCACCGGAACCTAAAACGCGATTGATTTGGTAGCGTCCACTCAGGAGAAAATCACCCGATTTCTTCTCTACCGTGTTAACCGTATCGACACCTGTATCTTTAAGAAGCGCACTTAACTGCGCGATCGCTTCCTGTTGTTTCTCGACTTGCAATACAATTATCCTGGTTCGCACCTGCGTTCGGTAAGCTGTGTAAGCAATGACGCTAACGCCAGTCATAACGAATCCTAAAGCAGGGGGAATTACAGGTATCCACCCAGCTTGTAAAAATAACAGATAGCAAATTCCCACCAACCCGCACAGACTTATACTAAAAGCAACTATAAATAATAGAGGATTGCGAATTCGCCATGCTAAGGTTCCACCTGTAATTGCCCAAAACCACATCCATATAATTTCGTCATTATCCGACCAATACCATATCATCGACTTTCCATCAAGTACCGCACTGAGAATTTGGCTAGCTACTTGTGCATGAATGAATATTACTGGCTTCTTTCTAGACTCCGTATTGAGTGCGGTGTAAGGAGTAAAAACACTTGGGTCGATGCTAGTTGCTGTATTACCAATGATGACTAGCTTATCTTTGATCAAATTCGGATCGACTTTGCTGTCGAGAACTTCTGAAAGTGTAACTTGTCTTGCAACATTGGGATGACGATAATTAATCATGATTTGAGCGCCACCTACATCCATCTTTTCGTAGCTACCCGAAGTCTTTGTCAACCGACGCAAAATAGTTTTACCTAAAACCCAACTACCATCCTCTAGAAAAAAATTTGGCTCAATTGCCTGTTTCTCTAAGTAATTCAACGCAAGCAAAGCTGCAAATGAAAAATGAGCTTTGCATTTTTTGTCCGGGTCAGCATATAACAATCCGCGTCGAACAATGTTATCGCTATCATCTAGGATCAAGTTATCAGAACCGACTGTCTCGATATCAACATTCTGAGCAGGTCGAATTTCTTCTGTCTTTACGCTGCTAAACTTGCAAACACTAATTATATCTTCTTTTCTAGCGACACCATCACCCAAACCGCTTTCGAGATTTTGGTATAAATTAATGCCAACTGTTTTAGGCTGATAGGACATCAACTTTGCTAATAGCTTGTTTAGCGTCGCACCACTTAAGCCACGAATTTTCTCGCGTTCGATATCATTTTCCGTCACCGTCACCAATAATAATCGGTCATCAAGGGGGGCAACGGGACGCGATCGCACCATCCAATCATAGGCATCTAATTCCCAACTTTGTAAAAGTTGGTTATGTCGTAATCCTACCAGTAATGCCGTTACACCCACACTAGTAGCAACAACCAGCGATAGTTTACCGATGAGAGTCACATTTTGTACTACAGACCTATTCGATTGCCCATTTGCAGGGGAAACTGTGCCATGCCTATCTTTAACAAACGAGCTACGTAATTTTTTGAAAAGTCCCATTATCATGGCGTTATGCCAGTTGCCAAAAGTGGTAGATGTTACGGCATGGGTTCGGTGAAACCTGAATTACCCAAGTAGTATTTAATGTAGCAACTTTTAAGAACGAGAAGGGGGACGAAAGGGGTAAGCGGTAAAGGAAATTAACGACATCCCAAGCTTTCGCGTGTTTCGACACCTGTAACGGGGTTGGTTCCGTCAGCGCGATCGCACAGCAAACTGACTTGATATCGGTCTATTAAGGCGTTGCTAAAATCAGCACCAGTAATATCCGCATCAAATAAGCGACTGCGTGTCAATGTCGCATCGGTGAAGATGGCATTTTTGAGGTTTGCTTCGTCTAATGTTACGCGGTCAACCAAAGCACCCGTAAGGTTTGCACCTTCTAGATTCGCTTTGAGCATCACCCCTTTTGTCAGCATGGCATTCGTTAAATTTGCACCTTTAAAATTCGTGCCACGCATCTCTGCTGCAACGAAATTTACACCAACTAAATTAGTATTAGAAAAATCGCGGTCGTTTAAAGTCGCATTGTTGTAATTAATCGTATTGATTTGGGCTAAAGCAGGACTAGCATCAAGCATAATCCAGAAAACAGCAAGAGCCAAAATCGTAATCCAATTGATAATTTGACGTAAAAAGTTTTTCATAAATCGGTAATTAGCCCGCATGTAGCAAAGTGTTAGGATTTGGATGAAGTAACTTGAATAATGACAGTGGTTAAACCTCAAGCCGAATTGAAACGTAAAGTGCTGCTGTATCCTGGTGAAGATAGTTATTTTGTTGTCGAAGTACCAAGTTTACCAGGTTGTATCAGCCAGGGCAAAACACGCTCAGAAGCTCTAGCTAATATCTCTGAAGCGATCGCTCTATACATCGAAGTTCTCCAAGACCGGGGTGAACCTGTCCCAGATGATATAATTGAGGTCGTGCTGGTATGAGCAAACTGCCTGTTATTTCAGGTACAGAATGCGTTAAAGCACTTGAAAGAATGGTTTTGTTATAGATAGACAGCGTGGAAGTCATATTATTCTCGTTCGTGAAGAACCTAAAACGACAGTTAGTGTTCCAGAACATAACTCATTAGATAGAGGAACTTTGCGTGCGATTATAAGGCAAGTTGGCTTGAGCGTGGATGAGTTTGTTGAATTATTGTAAGATTTGTTTTGCTTTTATGCTCTCCGGATAATAAATAAGCGTCCCATTGCAGTTGGAACGCCTTTTCAAAGATTATAGATAGATCGGCTTTAATTGAATTACAAATGGTGTAAGCAGGCAAGAGATGCCTATCCAACTCCTGTACGGGCGGGTTCACCGATAATATCGACGAAGTAAGAGAAATCTTAGAAAACCCGCTCCTCCTATTTCCAATCCTTCCCGACACGAATCGTAATATCCGATTCAATATCACCCGTTGCTGCCACCTCAATTTGACCAAAACCAAGGGCTTTTTGCATTTGTTCTCCTAACTGACGATTACCCTTTTGCACGATAATTAGAGTTTCGCGCTGTGGGTCTGACCAGTCAGAAGCTGCATAAGCTTTAGCAAAGCCTTTCTGTTTGAGAGAATTAATAACTTTTTCGGTTAGGCCTGGTTGAGTCGAAGCATTTTGAATAGCAATTTTCAAACTGGGTAAAGGCTTGACAACAGGCTGCATACCTGCTATGCCTACCCCAGCATAATCATTGAGTAATTGAACTTGTCCGGTCAAATCGAGCCAGTAGCTATCGGGGTCGGCACTCAGACGGCTAAAAATACCTGGCAAAATCGTCATTTGGTAATTGTCGCGCTCGATATTAGAAGAGAAGTTGACTAAAGCCATCATTTCCTCCAATTTCAAGTCAGTGTTGAAGTATTTTCGCATCACGCGGATTAACTGTGGCAATCTAGGGGCAACCGTAGGACTTGAAAGTCTCTCGCGTAAAGCGGTCAACAGCGATTGCTGACGCTGAACGCGCTCCAAATCTGGCTGATTCGGTTCGCGGAAACGCACAAATTTCTCAGCTTGTTCCCCATTCAGGTTTTGCCAACCCTCAACTAAACTAATCGGCGATCGCTGCGAATCGTCACTATTCATTGGTTTGGGGACAAATACCTCAACCCCACCCAATTGATCCACCAATTGCCGCAACCCACTAGTCGAGATGCGAATATAACGGTCAATCGGAGCATTGCTGAGACTGCGGCTAATTACCCGGTTTGCCAAAACATAACCACCTTGGAAATTAGCATCCGAGACTTTAGTCAATCCCTTTTCAGGAATTGAAATCATCGTGTCTCTGGGGATCGATAACACCCGCATTGTTTTCTCGTCTGGGTTTAGCCGGATTAGCAGCATTGTGTCGCTTTTGCCAGAAAAACTTTTTGGAGAACCATCAACGCTATTTGGTACGGGTTCGATCCCCATTACCAAAATATTCATCGGACGGGTAAGCTTGTACTGCGAGATATCGCTCCACAAATCCCCCGGTAAAGGTGCAGTTTCGGAATCTTTACCCGACCATTGCAACTCCTCATCGGTTCGATTGATGGTACTCCACAATGGAGTCCACAGCGCTAGCGTCGATACTAATAATCCCGATAAAACCATTCCCACCGAAATTGTCAGTATCCAAAATAGCCAGCGAGGCATCGTTAAACCGAGCCTGTAGTAAAGCTGGGTGGGAATCGACCCAGTTGTTCTAGCTCGATTTCGGGAACCATTTGCTTGATAATTACTCGCTACCTCATTAGTTAAATCTTCTGAGGCTTGAGGTGCTGATTGATTTTTCAAATCAGTATCTTGAGGGTTTCCCCATTTTTGTTTACGTTCTACTTGTTTGACCACAACTATCTCCCCACTCAACCAACGTTGCCACAACGGTCGCTACTCCCTACAGGTAATGTTAATGCAAGCAACAAAATTTGCCAGTAGGTAAGCACGCAGTACACTATGTAGTGTCTATTTATTATTTTGGACCGGACAACATGAGCGATGTATTGTTTCCTGTAATCCTTGCTGGCGGTAAAGGAGAGCGTTTTTGGCCCCTTAGTCGCCTCAACCGACCGAAGCAATTTTTATGTCTTGATGGTACGGAATTAAGCCTCCTACAAGCAACCGCAGACCGACTGCTACCGCTAGCGGGCGGTTGGGACAAATTGTGGGTAATTACTTCTAGCTTAATAGCGCAAGGAGTCCGCGACCAACTGCCCGAACTACCATCAAACAACTTACTCATCGAGTTACAGGGAAGAGATACAGCAGCCGCAGTTGCCTGGACTAGTCTAGAAATTCAAAAGCGCTACGGAGACGATGCCATTATCGGCTTTTTTCCAGCAGACCATTGGATTGCGGACCAAGAGGCGTTTGCACGGACTTTAGAGGCAGCATCCCAGCTAGCAGCAACCACAGATGCGATTGTGACGCTGGGTATCAAACCGACCTTTGCTTCTACGGGATACGGCTATATCGAGCAAGGCGAGAAGACTGGTATCTTTAACGACTTGAGCGCTTATCACGTTAACCGCTTTACTGAAAAGCCCGACCGCGAAACGGCTGAAACTTTTTTATCCACGGGTCGGTTTAGCTGGAATAGCGGTATGTTCTTTTTCCGGGCAGGTGTAGTTCTTAAAGAACTCCGTACCCATGCTCCCGAAATTATCGAACCCCTCGAACAAAATGGCCCCGATATCTATCCTCAACTGCCTAAAAAGAGTATAGACTACGCTTTGATGGAAAAGACCAGTTTGGCATATGTGTTACCTGTTGAATTTGGTTGGGACGATTTAGGCGATTGGAATGCGATCGAAAGGCTACTTAAGAAAGAAGATTCACCCAATGTGGAACTTGCTACCCATGTAGGGTTGGATACTAAGGGCGCAATTGTTTACGCCAGCAGTCCTGAAGAAGTAATTGTTACCATTGGGCTAGATGATGTTGTAATTGTGCGCGATCGCAATGTCACCCTGATTGTCAAAAAAGATCGCACCCAGGAAATCAAGCAAGTCCTCAAAACGCTTCAAAGCGATTCTAGATTCAACGAGTTACTTTAAAGCGATTAAGGATGATTAGGTTAGGGATTAGGGATTTCATCACAAAGGTACTGTAAATTTTAATCTTGGCGCATCTAAAATACTATTTCGTTTTAAATTGCGAGGAATGCGTTCACATTCGCGTAGCGTGTCCAAAAGACTCAGTGACTCCTCCGGAGTATCGCTTCGCAATAAATTCCCTAGTCCCTTTCTTTGTAAAACTTAAAACCCTCGACAGAGGCGAATTAGCGCCTTATTTTAGTATAACTTGAGTATCTTCAATCGATGGGTAATGGCTAGTTGGCTGATAAGCTAATAAACAGTTGGTAATCGGTCAATAGTTATTGGTTAAGGAGTATATCTAACTCCTAACAAACGCGAAATTTCGCTTCTCTACATGGACTAATTCCTAACAGACGCGAAATTTTGCTTCTATACATGGACTAATTCCTAACAGACGCGAAAGAAAGCGTCTCTACATCTCTTAGCTCCTAACAGACGCGAAAGAAAGCGTCTCTACATCTCTTAACTCCTAACTCTTAACTCCTAACTCTTAACTATTCCCCATGTTTCTCACCCAAACAGTTCCCAGGCAACGTGAAATTATTGAAGTCCTATTCCGCAACGGTTGGGACTACATGCGAAAAATTCTGACGGGTGGTAAACCTGAAGACCCGCAACTTCCTACACCCACAGTACTAAAGAAGATTTTTATAGATTTGGGACCCGTCTACGTCAAACTCGGTCAACTTTTATCGACCCGTCCCGACATCCTCAGTGGTTCTTACATCGACGAACTCTCAACGCTACAGGATGAAGTTCCCCCCGTTGCTTGGTCGGAAGTCGAAGTTCTCATCCGCAAGCAACTCAAGCGTCCTCTCGAAGAAACCTTCATTAAAATTAACCCGATTCCCGTTGCAGCAGGTTCGATTGCCCAAACTCACCGCGCTACCCTTGCTGATGGACGCGAAGTTGCACTCAAAGTCCAGCGTCCGGGTATTGATGTGACAGTTGCCCAGGATATTGCTTTAATTCAAGGTATTGCCGATTTAGTCGCTCGTACCGAATTCGGGCAAAACTACGAAATTAAATCGATTGCTGAAGAATTTTGTAACGCCCTCGAAAACGAACTTGATTTTACCCTCGAAGCTGGTTTTACCGACCAACTTCGTCGCAATTTGTCGCAAAGTAAATGGTACGACCCCCAACAAGTTGTCGTAGCCGAAATCTTTTGGGATTTAACTACGCCAAAATTGATGACAATGGAATGGCTCGATGGAGTACCCATACTACAAGCCAAAATCAACGGCGACAAAAACGGCAAAGACCCGGAAACCCAACGTAAAGAAATCACGACTTTACTATTTCGCGTTTTCTTTCAACAACTATACATCGATGGGTTTTTCCATGCCGATCCCCATCCCGGCAACTTATTTTATCTTCGAGACGGTCGCGTTGCTCTGCTAGATTGCGGCATGGTGGGACGACTCGACCCCCGCACGCAGCAAATTCTCACAGAAATGCTCCTAGCGATAGTTGACTTAGATGGTCAAAGGTGCGCTCAGTTGACTTTACAACTATCAGATTCGAGTCAGCCTGTAATTTTGTCGCGTCTTGAAAATGATTATGACCGGATGTTGAGGAAATACCACAATATTAATTTATCTCAAATCAACTTTTCGCAAGTTATTTACGAAATTCTCCAAGTTGCCCGTAATAACAAAATTCGTTTGCCAAGCAATATGGGATTGTATGCAAAAACGCTAGCGAATTTGGAAGGTGTAGCGCGTGGATTTGACCCAGAATTAAACTTTTTCGACGAAATTCAGCCATTATTAACCGATTTATTCCGCCGTCAGCTACTAGGAGATAGTCCAGTCCGTTCTTTACTGCGTACTGCCCTCGACCTTAAAAGTCTCTCGCTGCAATCTCCCCGCCAAATCGAATCGCTCCTAGAACGTGTAACATCGGAAACTCTGCAATGGAATTTGTCTGTACGGGGATTGGATAGTATACGCCGTACTATGGATGATGCAGCCAATCGACTTTCCTACAGTATCCTCGTAGGTTCGCTGATTATGGGTGCAGCAATTATATCGAGCAAGGCACAGACAACAGGATTAGCTTTGATTAGCAATATTTTGTTTGCTGTAGCTAGTTTTTTGGGGTTGTGGTTGGTAATTAGTAGTTTGCGGTCGGGAAGAATTAAATAAGCTCGAAGTAAGTGATTTATGGCTTACATTAAAGACGCGCAAGATTTTCCGACTGCGTTCCTACCTGCATCGGGCAAGAATATATAAACGCTCAAACAGCTTATCAAGAGCGATCGCCTATTCGTTGTATGGGCGATCTGATTAAACAATATGACACTTTTGTGCTGCTAAATCCTCATAATTTTACCTTGGAGAACGGTGAAAACTACTAGTAGGTAGGTGGCAACATTTCTTGAATACCAACAAGTAAATCAGGAAACTGTAGTAGTGAAATCGTTTTATCTTCAGTCAAAATAATTTTGCTTTTATAACCTTCTTGTGTTGGTTCTCGATATACATGTAATTCACGGTCAACTATATCTAACACCCAATAATCAGTAATTCCTGCTGCGTAAGCTTTACCTTTTGTCCCACAGTCAAATTTTAAGCTGCTGTCTGCAACTTCAATAATTAAATAAACTTCTTCGGGTGTAGGATGGTGGTCAGCGTAATCTAAAGGGTCTATTTTAACTACAGCTATATCGGGTTCCGGTTCGGAATGCTTACTTAAAGCTATTGGGTCTTGGACAGATATCCACGCACGTTTTTCTAGACGCTTTTGCAGTAATTTGTCAATCCTTCCTACCGCAGACCTATGTGCTGTTCCCTTTGCGCTCATCCGAATAATTTTTCCTTCAAGAAGTTCTACTCGTTCCGAATTGTCTAGAATACCAATCTCAGTCATACGATGGTACTCCTCAACTGTCCACAAACGAAGGTTAGAGGTTGTTTCTATACTTTGCATAGCTTTAAAATACCCTCAACAGAGAAAGCCACACTTATATGATACACAACAATAAAAATCAAAAATTTGTAACACTGCCATCTTGCCAAAGTTAGATATTGTACATGCAAAACTAGAAATAATTGTTAGCAATATCAATCAATAAGAAGAAATTTATCTGCTTGTATCAATAATTGCAAATAATGTATTAGGATTTGCAGTAACCCCCATTTTTGCTTGTGCATCACCGCCAAACAAATACATATGTCTATAATCATTGCTCAAAACCTGAGCAAATCTTATCCTGTCGCAGTCAAAGAGCCGGGTTTAAAGAATGCGATCGCGCATTTTTTCAAACGCACCTACCGTCCAATCAAAGCCGTTCAAGATGTCTCGTTTGAAATTACTCCAGGTGAAGTGGTCGGATTTTTGGGACCAAATGGTGCGGGGAAAACCACCACGCTGAAAATGCTCACGGGGTTAATTCATCCATCTAACGGACATGTACGAGTTGCCGGACACATACCCTTTAAGCGTCAAGAAGACTTTTTACAAAAAATCACGCTGGTGATGGGGCAAAAGCAGCAACTCATTTGGGACTTGCCTACAATCGATTCGCTGAAAATCAACGCTGCCGTTTATAGTATCTCCGACCGTGAATTAAGGACAAGGGTAGGTGAGTTAGCCGAGATGCTTTCGATGTCCGGAATGCTAACCCAACCCGTGCGGAAACTTTCGTTAGGAGAACGGATGAAAGCTGAATTACTTGCAGCGCTCCTGCACCGTCCTCAAGTTTTATTCCTCGATGAACCGACTTTAGGACTCGATGTGAACGCGCAGGTAGCTGTACGCGAATTTTTACGCGAGTACAACGAACGCTATAAAGCGACAATTTTGTTAACAAGTCATTACATGGCGGATATTACAGCTTTATGCGAACGAGTACTAATGATTCATCAAGGTACTTTAATGTACGATGGCAGTCTGGATGGATTGTTGGAACGGTTTGCACCTTACCGCGAAGTCCATCTCGAATTAGCTCATAACGTCTCGAAAGAAAAACTCAAGTTTTACGGTGATGTCAAACATGTGGAAGGACGTTCGGCATGTTTTATTGTGCAGCAAGAGTTATTGACGCGCACCGTATCGCGGCTTTTATCCGATTTAGAGGTATTAGATATAACTGTCACAGAACCACCTGTCGAAGAAGTAATTGGTAGAGTATTTCGGGCTGGTGTTGTTTAGTTAGGGAGTGGGGAGTAGGGGAGTTAGGAGTTAGGAGTTAAGAGTTAGGAGTTATAAATACATACATGTATCTTTTATATATATCTTTTTCTTATTACCTATTTTCCTTCCCCCTTCTCATCACCCCTACTCCCTACTCGCTATTCCCTTCTCTCCCCTACTCCCTACTCCCTACTCCCTACTCCCTTAATTTATGTGGAATAAAGCAAAAACGCTATTAGTTGTATACTACGCCTATATGCTGGAGTATCGCGCTGAATTGATTTTATGGGTTTTGTCAGGTTCGCTGCCGATTATTTTGATGGGAGTATGGATAAAGGCAGCGCAAGGAGCGAATTTTGGATTATCTGCTGTCGATTTTGCACGGTATTTTCTCGCAGTATTTATTGTTCGCCAATTTACAGTCGTTTGGGTAGTTTTTGAGTTTGAGCGCGAAGTCGTTGAAGGGAAACTTTCACCGCGTTTATTACAACCTTTAGACCCAGCTTGGCATCATATTAGCTCGCATATTTCCGAACGCGCTGCCCGAATGCCGTTTGCGGGGTTTCTAGTTGTATTATTTTTTGCGCTTTATCCTCAAGCATTTTGGATACCAAGCTTATCGCAGATTCTTTTATTTACGCTGGCACTATTGATGACGTTTATACTGCGATTTGCAATTCAATATACTTTTGCGATGTTCGCTTTTTGGACGGAACGGGCAAGTGCGATTGAGAGTTTTTGGTATTTGTTTTATTTGTTTTTGTCGGGATTAATTGCACCACTAGAAGTCTTTCCCGATGCAGTACGTGCAGTGGTATTATGTACGCCATTCCCTTATTTGATTAATTTTCCCGTCAGTATTTTGATAGGTTTACCAACCGATATTGGTAGGGGATTTTTGATGACTTTGGGTTGGACGCTTTTTTTTGTGGGCTTGAATCGAATGTTGTGGCGTGCAGGTTTGAAGCGATACTCTGGAATGGGAGCTTAAAAAAGTAATCGTAGGGTGCGTTAGTAATGCACCCTACGGGATAATATTATCTAGGTTGTATACTCGGCGTTGATTTTCACGTAGTCGTAACTCAAGTCACAACCCCAAGCTTGACCCGCACCTTGACCGTTGCCAATGCTGACTTGAATTATTACCGGGTTATCAACTCGTTGCGGAGGTACGCTGTTTCTATCAACTGCAAGGTCGTTACTCATATTAGTTGCAGTTACGTTGCCCAATATTGAAGAATTGGCAGCTGTTTGCTTTAAATACGCACTCGCACCAGCGCGGTCAAATTGCAGCGGCTGACCGTTATCCATGAGTAAAAAATCACCCATTTTAATCCGCAAATCCTCTTGCTCGAAGACAACGGAAGCTCGTCCAGCAGCGGCGGCAATGCGTCCCCAGTTTGGGTCGCGTCCGAAGATTGCAGACTTGACCAATGAAGACCCAGCAATAGTTTTTGCTACCTGACGGGCTGCGTGTTCGTCGGCTGCCCCTGTAACTTGCACTTCAATCAAACAAGTTGCACCTTCACCGTCGCGGGCGATCGCTTTAGCTAAATGCTGACAGACTGCGGTTAACATAGCTTCTAATTTCTCGGCTTCTGCACCCATTTCAGTAATTGCCGGGGTGCGCGATTGTCCGTTAGCAAGGGCAATTAAGCTATCGTTGGTACTGGTATCACCATCGACGGTGATCGAGTTAAAGCTTCTGTCGGCAGCGCGTGAGAGCATTTGTTGCCATAGGTGTGACGAAACTGCGGCATCGCAAGTTACAAATGCTAGTAATGTCGCCATATTCGGATGAATCATCCCCGAACCTTTAGCGATTCCACCAACTCGGACTGCGCGATCGCCGATTGTTGTCTCTAACGCTATCGTTTTTTTGACTAAATCTGTAGTAATAATTGCCCCTGCTGCTGCATCCGAACCTGTTTCTGAAAGTGCTGCAACTAGGTTAGGTATTCCGCTTCGCATCGCATCCATTTTGATACGCTGTCCAATTACCCCCGTTGAAGCCAACAAAATTGATTCTGCCCCAATATTTAACTCTTTGGCTAAAATTTGGGCACTTTCAACCGCATCGCGCATTCCTAGTTCCCCCGTCGCTGCATTAGCCTGTCCGGCATTACAGAGAACTGCACGCGCATTTTGCTTCGTTTGCAACCGTTCTTTACAATAATCTACACATGCCGCTCTTACTTGACTGGTGGTAAATACACCTGCGTAGATCGCATCTACATCTGAAAGTATCAATGCTAAATCGGGCAACCCCGAAGGTTTTAACCCAGCCTTAATTCCCGCTGCCCGATATCCTTTTGGTGCTGTGACTCCACCATCGATCTCACGCCAGTCTGCCATGACTTCCCACCCCAATTTATAGTTAAACTTACCGTTTGACTGGCGATTATATCAATTCCGCGTTACCACTTAATGGTATTTTGTTAAATGGTTAATAGTTTGTTGTGAATGCATGGTGGGCTGTTGTCACCCATTACTGAATAATACTTACTTGATGCCAACCAATCGAAAAAAAGAGAGAGCCACTTGGGTAGCTCTCCAGATCATCAGGGTGCATCTGGATAACATAATACATGATTTCGAGCATGTAGTGCGTTGCCCCTAATTTTTGACCATAGTTTTTAATCTAATTGTTATTCATGATATAGAAATCAAAAAAAGGCAAAAAAAAGAGAGCTACTTACGTAACTCTCCGGATCATCAGGGTGCATCTACTTAACATAATATAACAGATTAGTGGTGAGGTGTGCCACCCCACATAGGGTTTTTCCGTGAAGATACTGTAATGAAATTTTGAATATTAAATGTTTAGGGAAAGCAATTCAAGCAGTAAATATTTATCCGTCAAATAAAATAGCTTAAAAAAAGAGAGCCACTTGCGTAGCTCTCCGGATCATCAGGGTGCATCTACTTAACATACTATAACATAATTGGGGTGCAGTGCAACACCCCTCACCGTGTTTTTCTGTAGAAATTTTTAAAAGCTTCTTATAAGTGTAGATGCAATTCAGCAATATTACTTACCCACGAAGATTTTTCTTCAGTGCGCGATCGCAACCGATCGAAAATATCGCCTTTACGCTACTCCTTTTGATAAATAAATAGGTATTGATATAAGTATTCATACGGTATATCGCACTTAAGTAAGCTGGCGATAAAAAACCAAATTATATAAATATTTGAAAATCTATTGATTCGGCTCGTAGTAGCGCTCTCTTCGTCCGCACTACTAAGTGCCTGTGTAAAATTAATTATATATTCCTGAATTTTGAATTCTGTATTGGGTAAAGTAAACAGCAAAAAAAGATATATAAAGAATTTTGCTACCTACTTAGTACGTGTCATTAATTTTGACCTTAGAGTGAGAAAAAAAAAAGAGAGCCACTTACGTAGCTCTCCGGATCATCAGGGTGCATCTACATAACATAACATATCAAATTAGGCATGAGGTGTGCTACCCCCTAATGGAGGGTTTTTCATAAAGATTTCATAAAGAAATATCCGAAAATCTATTGAAGAGGGAGTTAGGAGTTCTTGTGTTAAGAGTTAGGAGTTTAATATCTGCCTTTTTCTTTTCCCTTTCCCCTTCTTCCTCTACTCCCTACTCCCTAATTCAAGCATTGAGTTTTTTCTCAACTAACTCATTAGTTAAGCGAGGTTCGGCAAGTTTGTTGGTTTTTTTAAGGACTTGTCCAACGAAAAAGCCTTTAAGGTTGATGTTACCACCTTTGTACTTCTCGTATTCTTTGGGATTTGCGGCGATAACTTCATCGATGATAGGTTCAAGTACCGCAGGATCGGAAATAAGTTCTTTGCCAGCAAAAGCTTGTTCTGGAGTTACACCATTGAGTAAATCGGGTAACTTTTCCTTTGCGATCGCATTGCCAATTTTACCACTTTCGATGCGGGTAATGAGGTCAGCGAGATTTTGGGGAGTCAAACCGATTTCGGTGATGTTGAGTTTTTGCTTGTTGAGATATGCAGCAATATCTTGGGTAATCCAGTTTGCAGCAGCTTTGGGATTTGCACCCGAAGCTAGGGCAGTTTCAAAGTATTCAGAAGTCGCACGTTCTTCAGTTAAAACTCGCGCATCGTAAGGTGAAAGTCCCAATTCTTCATAACGGTGACGCTTTTGAGCAGGTAATTCGGGTAACTCGCTATGCCAATTATCTAATTGTGCAGTGGTAAGTTCAATCGGTCCTAAGTCAGGTTCGGGGAAATAACGATAATCGGAAGAACCTTCTTTTTTCCGCATACTAATAGTACGTTGGCTACCTTCTTCCCACAACCGCGTTTCTTGGTATAGCGGTTCACCCGCTTTGACAGCAGCAATTTGACGCTCGATTTCGTATTCTATCGCTCGTTGGATAGCGTTGAACGAGTTCATATTCTTGATTTCGATTTTCGTGCCAAATTCCTTTTGTCCCACCGGACGCACGGAAATATTCACATCGCAACGCAGCGAACCTTCTTGCATGTTACCGTCGCTCACACCCAAATAACGCATGATGCGGCGAATTTCTTGTGCATATTCGGCAGCTTCTTGTCCCGAACGTAAATCGGGTTCCGAGACAATTTCGACTAAGGGTACACCTGCACGGTTGTAGTCTACCAAAGAATAAGTCGAACCAGATAGGCGATCGCTTCCCGCGTGAACCAATTTACCTGCATCTTCTTCCATATGCAAACGGGTGATACCAATCTTCTTACGAGTTGGATTGCCATCCTTATCGATTAACTCGATTTCGATCCAACCATGTTCGGCAATTGGTAAATCGGATTGCGTAATTTGGTAATTTTTGGGTAAATCGGGATAAAAATATTGCTTGCGGTCAAATTTGCTATACTTTGCAATTTGGCAATTTAACGCCAAACCAGCTTTAACCGCATATTCTAAAACCTTTTGGTTGAGTACGGGCAAAACCCCAGGCATACCCATACATACAGGGTCGATGTTAGTATTGGGGTCAGCACCAAACGCCGTTGAACTATCCGAGAAAATTTTGGTGTTGGTACTGAGTTGACAGTGGGTTTCTAACCCAATAATTGCTTCATACTCAGTTTTTACTAGTGCAGCAGTAGTCATAAAATTAGAGTTTTTCGATTTACTTTTTATTCAGCCTACTATTGTAGAGGGAAAGGGGTATAGAGAGCGCAAGGAGGTGCAGAGTTTAGATCGCCAATATAAATATAGCCATGTAAAATAGGCATCTTGCCTATCCTAGAAAAAATCAGAATTTTCTATTAATAACTTTTTTGACCATCAATCTAAATTCTAACAAAACTTCTCTTTTTTCACAGAAGAACATCAATAATAAAACTTTGCGCCTTTGCGCCTCTGCGCGAGTTATTCTTAATTAATTCCCTTTATTCTCTCCCGTAACATGAATCAACTTATCCAAATCATTTGGATCGACATCGTAAGCAGCACCAAAACCAACAACAAATCTACCTGCATTTGGTGTTAATTGAAAAATCCGAAAATCGGGTAAATCGCGGAAAAGTTGAATAATATTGCCAAATCGATTTTCAAAGTTTGTTGTAACTTGAATCCAGGTTCCGGTATCGCGTGGTAGCAATTTGGCGGTACAATCATAGCTCAGGCGACGACGAGCAAAGATTTGTTGAGTTTTCGATTCATCCTCGATAAACAAAACGCTAGCTTTGGGTACAGCGTTGAGGTTTTGGGTATGGGCAGAAAGTCCGCTGACATAGATGTAAATATTTTTCATGTCATCCATAACAAACGGTGCGTAACTACCGTTAGGAGTTCCATCCGTGCTAACAGTGCTGATGACAGCGCTTTGAAATTGATCGGTAAAACCTTGGTAAGCAGCTTCGATGGCTTCAAATTGTGACATAGTATCGAAATTGAGGTGAGGGAATAGTAACGGCTTAAGTATTTTATTCTTACATGTAGGCGATCGCATTATCCTGTAGAATGCAATGAGGTTGTAAATCAAAAGCGTGGTATCACACCTAGTACAGCAGTAAGGTTAGCAAAATTTTTTGGGAATAGTTCAGAATTTTGGTTAAACCTCCAACAGAATTGGGAACTTTACTATGTTCTAAAGGAAGAAGAAGAGGAACTAAAAACTATTGCACAATTTAAAAGTTCTGAAGCAACAGCTTGAGGTAGGTAGTGTCAGGATTTGAAGAACCAATGACGGCTTTGCGTAAGTATTAATGAAATAAATTTATCTAAATCGGTTGGTCAATAACTATCAACAAGTTTAACGAAGAACAAGTCTACTTATTTGTTCTCTCGTAGCTAAAAGTTGTGCAACCATCTCTGCACGAGACGAAACCTCAAGCTTACGGAACATTCGCTTTAAGGCTTGCTTTACAGAATTCTCAGTAATCCAAAGTTCATTCCCTATTTCTGCGTTTGTTCGCCCCAAAGCAACTAATTCGGCAATTTGCAATTCACGAGACGTTAAGCGTTCGGCTTTGCTGTCCCGTTCGCAAAGCGTCCCGAAGGAAAGGGAATCGGTTTTGAAAGACTGGGGCTGCAACTTTCCTATGTCCGTTGAGCAGGTTTCGCCAACGGACACGTTAAGCGAAAGCGATCGCACTGTTGCAGTCCAAACAGATAAGTGCAAACAAATGGCACTCAAATCAGCTAAATTTTGTGTATCAAAGGCAGGCATTGACTTTTCACGGGTGCAGCCCACTGTACCCACTAATTGACCGCTACTTACGATCGGTCCTGCCATGACATGCCAATGATCGGGACGGGGACAAATGATTGCCCAAGCTTTTGGCGATGTCACCATTGCTTCATGAACGGGCGTATGGCGCTCTGCTAAATAACGCGCAACAGGATTATGTTCGATAGATAGTGCAACTTTGAGGATTTTCTGAAGATTGCTATTAAAAGAGGGCAGTTTGTCAAAGAAAAATATCCCCGACCGCTTGGCTGCAAAATACTCACCAATTATTGGCACGACTTGCGATCGCAGTGAGTCTTCATCCTTAACCTGGTTGATTTCTTCAAATAAAAGCTGCAAGGAAATCGTCATGGTGTTAAAAACAGTACTCGATCGAGGACTAGGCGTGGTCGATTGCTACTCCTAGTATAAGTGTAGATTTGATTGCGATTGCTATAAGGAGATTAATTTATGAGTGACTTACAAAAGCACGTTATTGGTTTGGTATTTTATCCCGGCATGACGGCACTTGATATTGTCGGACCCCAACAAGTTTTTAGTGCGCTTCCCTGTGTCCAGATTCATCGAATCTGGAAAACACTCTTACCCATCAAAACCGACGACGGAATGGTGATTTTGCCTGATACCACCTTTGAAAATTGCCCACCCTTGGACGTTATCTGTGTCGGCGGCGGCTTAGGGCAGATGGCAGTAGTAGACGATTCAGAAGTGCTTGAATTTTTCCAGAAACAAGGTAGCACTGCAAAGTTCATCACCTCTGTGTGCGGCGGATCTGTGTTTTTAGCTAAGGCAGGACTACTACAAGGCTATCGAGCGGCTACTCACTGGATGATGCGCGAACAACTAGCAACGTTGGGAGTTGAGGTTGGAACAGAACGAGTAGTTATTGACCGAAATCGCATGACTGGTGGGGGTGTTACGGCAGGCATTGATTTTGGTCTAACGATTGCTGGAGTGCTTTGTGGTGAGGAAGCCGCCAAGATGGCTCAACTATTAATGGAGTACGATCCTGCCCCTCCATTCGATGCCGGTTCACCCGAAAAAGCGGGAACTGAGTTAGTCAAAAAAGCGATGTCATATGCTACGGGAACATTGGGTTTAGAAGTAAAATAGGCAAATCTATAGGGAGCGTGGCACTTTTTTCACAAGCGATCTAGGCGCACAATTTTGTGTCATTTGAGCCTAGTTGAAATCAGCGTTTTCCTAATTCTGGGGCACTTTCAAAAAAGTGACACGCTCCAATCTACAGGATTAATCTTCAATAATAATCTTAATCATGACTATCGATTTCCACTCTGAGCGATCGCAATTATCTGGACGCTGGACTCGAATTAGCTTCCTTGCGATCGCAGTGCTATTTAACCTCTGCTTAGTTGCTCAACTGTTAACGGTTGGATTGGCGGTTTTCTATGACCCTGCTTGGTGGAGTATTCACGTTTGGCTAGTTCGCAGGTATGGTGGATTGGTGATACTGCTTTTGGCAGGGTTTTTCATCAATTCGTTTCCTCGAAAAATCAAAATGCTGACAGGAAGCCTTGCAACACTCCTCGTTTTGCAATTTATCACAATTCACTTCAATCATCCCGTCCCTTTAGGCGTTCTCCACCCGCTGATCGGATTTTCATTATTTACATCCTCAACGACTTTAGTTCATCGAGCATGGCGTGAGGTGTTTAACGAGTCAGAGACTGTGGAATTGACTAAATCTTAGAGGGTGTTTGGTTCATTATTTTGCCCAAACTTTCAGAAAAACTTAAAAATTTATGTCCCAATATGCTCACCCTGAAGTTTTGATTGATACACAATGGTTGATGGATCATCTCAACGATCCAGCCGTGCGCGTGGTTGAAGTTGATATGAGTCCAGAACCATACAAAAACGCTCATATTCCTGGTGCTGTGTTCTGGAATATCTCGGCAGATATGCTAATGCCAGACTTCAGTATAAATCTCGATCCAACTGCAATCGAAAAACTGCTTTCGCGATCGGGGATTTCCTCTGAAACAACTGTAATTGCCTACGGCAGTTATCCCGGCACGGGAGCCTTAATTTTCTGGCTTTTGAAAACCTTTGGACACGATAAAGTGTACGTTCTCAATGGCGGATATCAGAAATGGGTCGCAGAAGGTCGTCCACTCGCAGCAGAGTTGTCGAACTTCGCACCCACTCAGTACCAGGCAAAATCACCTGATGCCAGTTTGCGGGTTCTACAGCCAGAGGTTCAGGCATCTCTAGATCGGGCGGATTGCGTGTTGCTGGATGTCCGTACCCTTCAAGAATACTGTGGCGAAGTATTTATGATGAAGCCGCCAGAAGGAGCAGAACGCGGCGGCCATATTCCGGGTGCTGTGCATCTTGAACATACTCTCACCTTGAATGAAGATGGAACTTTTAAGTCAGCCGAAGCGCTATACACTCTTTACAGTAGCAAGGGCATCACGGCTGACAAAGAAGTGTTTCCTTACTGTGCTATTGGGGGACGATCTGCATCTATTTGGTTTGTTTTGAAGTACTTACTAGGCTATCCCAACGTCAGAAACTACGATGGGTCGTGGAATGAGTGGAGCCGTCTACCCAATGTACCGATTGAGCAGTAATGGCAATTACGTGAGATACTGTTTGTAATATTGTCAAACTAGCAGAATTTTATCAATGCCAATTGCTTGCGAGAACCTAAACTAATATTACTAAATATTAAGGTGGGAACAGTAGACTCATTACTGACGAGCATGAAGACAATAAGGAAGGAGATAACGATGAAAGTATTGATGGTTGGAGCAACTGGTAAGTATGCCAGCCTCGTCGTGCCCGAACTGAGGCAGCGTGGCGTTACGGTGCGGGCGCTGGTGCGGAATGAAAGTAAGTCGGGCGCAGCACGGCAGCAAGGGGCGGAGGAAATAGCGATCGGGGATCTCCAGGACTCAGACAGTCTCCGTGCTGCTGCCACTGACGTAGACGGTGTCTTTCACATCAACCCTGCCTTCGCACCTAATGAGGCAGAGTTGGGCGTGGCGATGGTTGAGGCTGCCTTATCGGCCGGTGTGCGTAAGTTCGTCTTCTCCGGTGCGATTCACCCGTCGATCTCCAAGATGAGTAACCATGCGGCTAAACGTCCGGTCGAGGAAGCGTTGTACGAGTCAGGCATGGAGTTCACCGTGCTACAGCCAGCCATGTTCATGCAAACCCTCGACAACGGCTGGAGCGCGGTGCTTAAGCAGGGTCGCTTCTCCGTACCCTACTCTAAACAAGCTAAGGCGTGCTACGTAGACTACCGTGATGTGGCCGAAGTGGCGGCACTGGCACTGACGGAAGATAAGCTAGGCTATGGCACGTTCGAGCTATGTGCCCCAGGCATGGTCAACCGCGTCGAGTTGGCGGCGATAATTAGCTCGGCAATCGGGCGCACTATTGAGGCGGGTGAGCCTGCGTTTGAGGAGTGGGTACAAACAGCGCATATACCTGAAGGACCGATTAGAGAGGGTCTAGCGCGTATGTACGCTGACTATGACAAGTACGGTTTTCCTGGCGGTAATGCACTCGTACTGCGAGCCATTCTTGGGCGAGAGCCACGCACGCTCAATCAGTACATCTACGAGCTTGCGAGCCGTTGAGCGGCGATTACCCCAAAAATTACCACCTGTAAATAATCTGGTGAGCCGCAATACATGCTTTTACTAACTCGTGTAAAACAACTTCGATTGGCTCATTGAATATATCTTTAAGTTTTGATTCGATAATCTCCATCATTGTGTTTACATGATGTTCAGCGAGCGAGGTAAGCAATGCTTCCTTACCTGGAAAATATTGATAAAGCGATCCAATGCTGACTCCAGCTAGTTCTGCAATTCGATTTGTAGTTGCTCTGTCGTAGCCTAATTGAGTCAAAATGCGAGCAGTTGCAGTCAAAATGCATCAACATCAACCGTCACTTTAGAGCGGTCTTGTTGCGGCAATTTACGGGGTGTTGTGCTTTTGCGAGGCATCTGGGTGAGGGAATCAAATGCAAGTTGATGTGAGTGAACGACGATTATACAATATGAGTTATAGCTCACATTTTACAGGGCATTCAAATGATTCTAGTTACTGGCGCAACTGGTAGCAACGGTACAGAGATTTTAAAGCGTTTAGCGACGCGAAACGTTCAAGTACGCGCTATGGTTCGCAATCGCCAACGAGCCAGTGCAATACCCGGATCGATGGCTGCTAAGGGCATCGCAGTACCTAACATCGAAGTGGTGGAGGCTGACTTCGATCGCCCTGAAACACTGCTCGCTGTACTTACTGGTGTAGAACGTGCGTTCCTCCTCACAAATTCATCGGAACATGCAGAAGCGCAACAAATTGCTTTCGTCGATGCAGCGAAACAGAGCGGTGTCAAGCACATTGTATACTTGTCGCAGTTTGAAACTGATGCCACCTCACCTGTCCGCTTCCTGCGGTATCATGCAGCAGTCGAAGCAGCGCTCCAAGCATCCGGGATGGCGTATACGTTTCTCCGCCCCAATCTATTCATGCAGGGCTTGTTAAATTTCCGCTCGACCATTGCGACCCAAAACGCCTTTTATGCGGCAGCGAGCGATGCAAAAGTCAGCGCGGTTGACGTGCGCGACATTGCCGAAGTCGCCGTGGCTGCCCTGACAGAAACTGGGCATGAGGGAAAGATTTACGACCTTACTGGTCCGCAGGCGCTGACTCATGCCGAGATGGCAGAGTACCTCTCCACCGCGCTAGGTCGTCAGATTACGTTCGTAGATATCTCACCCGAAGCCATGCATGAAACTTTGCTCGGTATCGGGCTCCCGATTTGGCAAGCAGACGGACTGCTTGAGGATTACGCGCATTATCGGCGCAACGAGGCCTCGACAGTTACGTCTGGGGTACGCGACGCGATCGCTAAAGATCCGCGCAGTTTTGAGGCATTCGCACGCGATTACGCAACAATGTTTAGCTGAAAGATGTCGCCGCTATCTGAGTCAAAGGACGTAAAACGCTCAGAGTTGCAACCTCTATTTCACATATCGCGGAATTTCTTTCCCAAACAGCGTTGCATACATCAGCCGATAGATATCCGTATTATCTATAGTATGCGGCAACTTATCGGCATTCAATCCGTGTGCTTTGGAAACAATCGAACCCGCATTATCACCCCCACTTGACCAACCAATAGCAAAGGGGAAACGCTTACCTTGCTTATCGGGTGCAGAAATAAACGGTAAAGTCTTTGTTCCATCTCGACCATCCCAAGGGGAACCATTTTCGCTTTTCTCTGGTACGGGTTTGTCAAGGGGAAAATCTCTCTCTGTAAGCCCGATGACTTCCAAACCACCTGCATCGCTGTCAGCAGCAGTAAGTAGCATAGTATTCGAGTTTTTCTCAATAAATTTCATTGCCACACCCACCGCATCATCAGCACGTTTCATTGCTTCCACTGCACCTGGGGCATTATTAAAGTTAGAGAAATTATCGGTACCTTCCTCTTCTAAAACTACCAAAAAGTTCTTGCCTTTCTGCTCTAATATCTTTAAAGTCACATCCAGCATTTCACCTACCTTTGGTGCAGTTGGAACATAAAGCGGTAAATTCTGCTTTTTTAATTGTTCTTCGGGTGCGTCGTTATAGGTATCGTCGGATGCGAAAACACCCAAAACTTTCTTGGTATTCGCAGGCAACTTCAATAATTCATCGCGGGTATATACAACCGTATAACCTTTTTTCTTTGCTACTTCAATCAAATTTACTCGATCGGTGCGCTGACTTTGTTCGGCTGTAGTGTGCCTTCCAGCAGTACCTCTGGGAAGATACCACATTTCACCACCCCCCAAAATAATATCAACATTCGACTCGACTATTTGTTTGGTAATTTCGGCAAAATTGCGTCTTGTCGGAACTTTGGCAACAAATGCACCTGTCCCAGGTTCGTGAATCATTCCCGAATTGATAATAGCTGTGCTTTTACCCGCAGCGATCGCTTCTTCCATAATCGTTTGGGTTTTACCAGAAGCTGCTACAATCGGTTTAAATGTTTCATCCAATCCAAACGAGTCTGCATTAACTTTAATACCCGTGGAGTGAGTTACGGCACCACCGTTAGAAGTCGCGGTAAGTTGGTTTTTCATGTGTCCTAAGTAGACAGCTTGATGTGACATTTTATCCCAATTCAACCTGCCATCAGGACCGTAATTAAGCATTCTCGCTGCACCCCAGTGGGAAGGACTTGTTCCGTCGGGGTGAATAAATATAACATTGCCTTGGGTGGAATTGCGGCTATTACAACCACCGATAGCTACCACCATGCTTAAAAATGCTACGCTGATAATCTGGTGAATTCGACGCACGGTTACTACCTCACGGTTTTTTATATATAGCATTCCTAAATCACTCGTAATATACAAGATCCCCGATAACTTTTACGGATACTGCTCTCAACGTAAGTAGCACATAACTTTCTCGAATGTCCACTTATCCCGCCCTACCATTTAATGGTAGGGTGTCGGGCACTAGCTAGGCTGTTGACTTTGTGCCTTTTTAGGCGTTTTTGGTTCTAATTATTGGTCTTTCTCTAATTATTTCTTCTTCTTTATCTCTCTCTTTATTTTCATCACTTTTATATTCTCCATGTAAATGAAATGATGTGGCATCCAAATGTGAATGTTTTGTATCTATATTAAATTTTTTAATCACTGATAATATTATTTCTATAAACAGATTATTCAATCCATATTTATATAATTTATCCATGACTCTTCCAATTTTATCGTCATTTATATAATCACTTTTTACACCTTCTCCCAATAATATTTCGATTCCTTTATCTATCCTTACGGGACGCTACGCGAACAAAAAACTGGCTGAATAAATATAAAGGTCTTGACACAAATCCTAATCCATTGATTAAAATAGCCTTCACTAATATTCCCGCTGCAACCTTCTCACGAGGATCTATTCCTAATTTAGAATTAATTGTTTCAACTATTCCTATTTCATCAATTAGCCCAGCTACTATTCCTAGATGATCGATATTTTTAATTTCTGCTTTTGATGTTGGAGACATTTTTTACCTCTCAAATATTTTTGAGTTTTTTTGATTGTCTCACTTTTGGTATCTAAGTAATTTGGCACGATAAGATAATGCATATTGAATTTTGTAAAAAGCTTGAAACCAAGTATTCATAGTCTATGCAACCCGCTTTATACTTCAGCTAGGAATTATATACCGTACAACAATACTCACATGTGTATAATATATTTAATTGTTTCTGGGTGAAGCTGCCATGCGATCGCATGGCGGCTCCTGCTTCGCAGGAGCATGAAACTTCTCTGCTCCTGGGGTTTTAAGCATCAAACTTTTATGCTTGAAATAGTCACATCGCAATTAATTTTTTTGTTAATTCTTAAGTCCTAGAAGTATCAAAAAGTTGTAGATTTCAATATTCAACGCTTTCTATACCATTACTTAGTCAACTTAAATCCACAGTACTATAACTTTTTTATACTCAGTATTGCTTATAAATACTTCAAGCCTTTTGTACTACTTTTAATGCTACAAAATGAAGTGCGGAATGTGGGTTGATAATATCAAAATTCATCTCTTAACGCTTAGAGATATATTTGAGGAAACTAAAATATTTATTTCAGCAAAAGCAGATTTGCCAAACTTAGATAATTTAGCTGATATGACTAACTAGCATAAGGAAAAAACATTAAAGTATATATTTATCTTATATAATTTTTTCCAATCATAAAAACCAATCATCAGTCACCAATAACCAATAATGACCTTAGAATCGATTACCATTGCCCCCAAAAATGGACAAACTCCAAAAAATTTAATTGTGATGTTGCACGGTTGGGGTGCAAATGCTGAAGATTTGACACCGCTAGCAACTCCTACCGATTTACCCAATTGTGGATTTGTATTTCCGAATGCACCATTACCTTATCCCTATTCTCCCACTGGTAGAGCTTGGTACGACCTGCGGGTTGAGAATATGTATCAAGGTTTAAAAGAAACTCGACAAATTTTGACCGATTGGATATTGTCTTTAGAAGCAAGTACGGGAGTCCCTTTATCGCAGACGATTTTGAGTGGATTTTCGCAAGGTGCTGCAATGACCTTGGATGTGGGATTAAATTTGCCTTTGGCTGGTTTAGTGGCAATGAGTGGATATTTGCATTCCGATATTAATACACCAAAACAAAGTAGTTTTCCTCCAACTTTGATTATGCATGGCACAAAGGATAGAGTCGTTCCTCTGCAAGCAGCGGTAAAAGCACGGGAAATATTGGAATTGCTTGCAGTTACGGTGCAATATCAAGAGTTTGATGCCGAACATGAAATCAATATCGAAATGTTAGGGGTACTACGGAAGTTTATTTTGAATATCTTTCCGCAATCGTAGTTACAAAATTTTTACAAAATCGCGTGAAAATTCGGATAAATTTCACGAAAATCACTGTCGTGAATGAGTAAGATATATTGGGTGGGTACGCATAAACCCAACTAATCCAATCTGAATGCTGATAAAGGGAGGGGTAAGCATGATGAAAACTCTAAGCATTTCCAAAACCGAAATTGCTGCAATGACCGTCCAAGATGTGGAACAATTAGCTACTCGTCTTGAACAAGATAACTACAGCAATGCTTTTGAAGGTTTGAACGATTGGCATTTTCTACGTGCGATCGCGTTTCAGCGTCCGGAATTGGTAGAATCTTATATCCACCTTCTAGATTTAGAACCTTATGATGAAGCGTAAATAACTGAGTTAGGAGTTATGAGTTAAGAGTTATGAGTTAGAAGTTGTAAATAGTAAGCTAGGAATCAAAATAATAATATTCCAAATTCCTCACTCTTAACTCCTAATTTTAATCTATGCTAAATCGGGTTCTCATTGGTATAGGTGGCGGTATTGCTGCTTATAAAATTTGTGAGGTGGTTTCCACCCTGTTTAAACAAGGTGTGGAAGTGCGAGTTATTTTAACTAATTCGGCACAAAAATTCATCACACCGCTGACTTTCGCAACGCTGTCACGCCATCCGGCATATACTGATGATGATTTCTGGCAACCAAACAATCCCCGCCCATTACATATCCATCTTGGAGAGTGGGCGGATGTTTTTTTAATTGCGCCTTTAACCGCCAACACCCTCTCCAAATTATCTCATGGAGTGGCAGATAATTTGCTTACTAATACTGCCCTCGCTTCTAAATGTCCCATATTAGTTGCACCCGCGATGAATAGTGATATGTGGTCACAAATCGCAGTCCAGCGCAATTGGCAAACACTTCTAGGCGATTATCGTTATCATAGCATGGGTACAGCATCGGGATTATTGGCGTGCGATCGCATTGGTAAAGGTAGAATGGCAGAACCATACGAAATCGTCACCTACATTCAATCTTTGTTACATACCAAGGGAAAACGCGATTTAGCAGGAAAACGCATTTTAATTAGTGCGGGTTCCACCCGCGAATTTATCGATGCAGTACGATTTATTGGCAATCCATCGACCGGAAAAATGGGGTTAGCTTTAGCACAAGCTGCATTACATCGAGGTGCAACTGTAACCCTCGTACATGGTACTGCGAGTTGGCAAGCGCCGTTAGAAGTGAAAGCAATATCTGTGGATAGTGCGGAAGAAATGCGACAACGGATGTTAGGGGAATTACAAAATGCTGACGTAATTATCATGTCAGCAGCCGTCGCCGATGTCAAAGCACGCGATACCAGTTTGGAGAAATTACCCAAACAAGCACTTCCCGAAAGCTTACCTCTCGCACCCGTACCCGATATAGTGGCTGAACTAGCAACCCGCAAAGAACCGCATCAAAAGTTAATTGGTTTTGCAGCACAAACTGGCGATATTATCAAGCCAGCTTTAGAGAAATTGCAGCGTAAAAATTTAGATGGAATTGTTGCCAATCCGATTGATAAACAAGATAGTGGGTTTGGTAGCGACAACAATCAGGCTATATATATAGATAAACAAGGAAACCAGTTAGAAATACCACCTTGTTCAAAATTGCAAATGGCACATTATTTATTTGATTTATTGGCTAGAAGCGATTGAATCTTCTTCCCCCACCCTTATTTAGTTTCCGCACAACCATCCAACACAGTATTATTCATGATGAAAGTTGCCGAGTAAGGATATTCTTTATCAGACATACCATCACTACAAGCATTCTGTTTTTTGATAACTAACGTATGATTACCTCCCCGCAGACGATAAACCCGTATCGTGTCAGGGGTACGCCCTGCGGCTGAAAGTGGTGTAACATAAGGGAAAGTTTGTTTTTTAGCGCTTGGTGAAGAGTAAACAATGCCGCTTTTTTTAACTGTAACATTCCAAAAAGGCTCAGTTCCCGAAATGTTGAGTTCTTCAACCTGAGCTAAATCAGCAGCAATTTGAGTATTGTTAGCAAAGCTAGGATAACTCACCAATAGAATAGCGGTTAACGCGAGTAATGATATGCAAATAATTAACTTTTTCATCATAAGTATCATTAATTAATTCTCTAACGAGCAATTTTTGACAACAGATAGCGATATCTAGAGGTTAGTACAAACAATTATAAAGCTTACATAAAGCGTCTAAGCAGTACACATCCAATCGCCCCACCCCACCAACCAACCCCAAATAACCAGTATCCGTAAGGGCGGGTTCACCCAAAGCATACAGCATTGATCGGACATACCACTAACCCCGCCCCCCCCCCCCCAACGCTCTGACGCCGGCTTCCTACTTCTTGGCCTTG
>CAXTCQ010000031.1:0-13470 GCA_964242965.1 uncultured Calothrix sp.
GTTTCCTGAATGGGCGAGAAAATAAGTGGATTCACACGGTATTGTAGGGGCGGGGTCACCCCGCCCCTACGACTAACCTAAATTCAAACGGAAAAATAAGACTTCGGTGATTTTTCGTTTGAAGAATGAAACAGCCCTGGGGGATTAGGGGGAGTGGAGATATTTTAACTCTTAACTCCGCGCCTCCTGACTCCCTAATCCCATTTTTATTTGTTTATTGCAAATACGAGTATAGAGGTGGCAACCCCTAACCACAGTAAAAAGCAATATCTAGTTAATCGCAATGCTTTATAGATGGTTTCAGATTCTATAGGGTAAATATCATCTCCTAATAATGGTTTTTCTTTTACTACCCCTCGATATGTATTAGTACCTCCCACTTGTACACCCAAAATAGCCGCATAAGCACATTCACTCCACCCCGAATTAGGGCTAGAATCTTTAACAGCATCGCGGAGGCAAATTTGCCACACAGATAGAGGTTTTCCAGAAATTAAAGCAAGAGTCATAACGGTGAGACGGCAGGGAACCCAAGTTAAAAAATCTTCGGTTCGTGCGCTAAACCAACCGAAATAAGTATAAGGTAGTTCGCGGTAGCCTACCATTGAATCAAGTGTACTACTCGCTTTATATGCTAATGCCAAGGGTGCGGAACCGAGTAATGGTACAAAAGCACCAATAATTGCATAAAATAGTGGAGCCATAACACCATCGGTAGCGTTTTCTGTCACTGTTTCAAGGATGGCACGTAATATTTCTAATTCGGAAAGATTTTCGGTATCTCTACCTACATATTGACTTAATTTGACACGAGCTTGGGGAACGTCTTTTGTTATTAAAGGTTGTAAAACTGTTTTGGCTGCAATACTTAAACTTTTAAGAGCGAAACAACTAGCTAGTAAAATACTTTCAGTTACAATACCCAGAAGTGGATGTACCCATCGGGCAGTTTGAATTATTAAACTGGCGGCAATTCCAGTGCCAAGTATTAGGAAAATTCCCAGTACAATTCCGGCTATTCGCTGTGTGAAAGAATTATGACAGTAAAAATGAGTGAATTTTGTGAAGCGAGAAATTACCCACCCCATTATTTGTACTGGATGAAGCCAGTTGATTGGGTCGCCGATTAAATAATCTAAAGTTGCGGCGATAATTAAAATTATGGCAGATGTCATTAATTATTTGTAATTTGTTCTTTGTAATTTGTAATTTGTAATTTATAATGTCCGTTACCCTCAGTTTCTATCGCGGTTCCTAGATGGAACGGGAGCAACATAACCACTGACCGCTGACTAATGGCCGCTGACAGCTGACTACTGACCGATAACTAAACAATAAAACTTGCTTCTTCCCCAAGTGAAGCTTGCCAACTGCGAGCATCGTAATAAAGGTCTGCTAGCGTAATACTATAAATAGCTTCTTTAAGTTTTTCGTTGAGTCGTTTCCAAAGGGTAAATGTTACCCAATCTTCAGCTTGAGTTGGGGTTGTAGAGTTTAGGGGTAGATGAGTAATTTTTTCTCCAACGGCTTCTAAAATTTCTCCTATCGATATTTTTGAGGGTACTTTTGCTAGTTGGTAGCCACCGATGCTGCCGCGAATTGATTTGACTAATCCAGCACGACGCATTTCGATTAATAATTTTTCGAGATATGGTGCGGGGATATCTTGTCGGGATGCGATCGCTTTCACCGACGCACAGGACCCAACTGGCTGCAAGCTTAAATCCAGCAAAGCCTTAACGCTGTAATGAGCTCGTGTTGTCAGTTTCATGAAACCCAAACTAGATTATTTTGCTGTCAGTTGTCAGTTATTAGTTCTTACACCTGTCAGTTAAATGTTATTTATTGTTAACCAGCAACTTCGAGCGATAACGAACAGACCTGACAATAAGCAACGCTAAGTGGCAAACGCACTCGTCGCGGTTTTGATTTTCTCATTGTTTATGACAATCATCTATCTTTCCTTTTCGCGCCTCGGACAGCAGGTGCAAGCATTCTTAAACCACTCTAGTGTAGCAGTCATTCATAAACCATATATATAGATATCACCATTGTTTAGATTCTAGAAAAAATATTGTTTTAAGAATGTCGCTTGCCGCCGCAACAAAACCACCTACTTATGTAATATACTTGGCTAGGCTGATATAAAAAATAAAAAGATTCGCTCGCTAAGAGCAAATTGTCAGCTAAAATAAAAAACGATTCGACCATTTCAACCATTCATTTTAGTTCTAAGTTGATGGCTAAACAGAAAAAAATTGAACCCCTCGTCGGTGAAGATTTGCTCAAGACCGTTAGAGAACTCGAAAATCTGAGCAAGGAAGATAAAGCCAAAAAGTGTGGCTACTATACCGTTACCAAAAACGGTATCGAACGTGTCAACATGATGAAATTCTTGAATGCCTTAATTGATGCTGAAGGCATTCAGTTAGATAGCGCTCCGAGTGCAAATGGACGTGGTGGACGCAGTGCTAGTTATCGAATTAGCGTGCAGTCGAATGGTAACTTACTGATTGGTTCAGCATACACGAAACAAATGAACCTCCATCCAGGAGATGAGTTTGTGATTACTTTAGGTAAGAAGCACATTCGCTTAAAGCAGGTAGACTCAGACGAACGCGAAGAAAGCGAAGCGTTGGAAGCTACAGCTTAAATAGTTATTTGCTCCTGCCGTCAGTGGTACTGCCGTCAGTAGTCATTAGTCATTGGCCAGTAGTGATTATTCATTAGTTAGTAGCAATTAGTTATTGCGTGCGGACAAATGACTAAGAACAAAGGACAAACGACAAATGACTAAGGACAATTAACTATTGACTAACAGCTACATCATTTTCTGATGGTACTGGTAAATAATGACGAAGTGCTTTGAGCGTGACTGCTAAACTACAGGTTAAGGCGATTTGCTCGCGTTCGAGTATACCTAAAATAAAATCCTGATTATCGCGTCCGACCACTGGTAATTGATGCAAACCTCGTAGTGCCATACGGTCTAAAGCCTCACTCAAAGGTTCATCACTGTATGCGTATAGAATATCAGTCGTGGAGATATCCTTGAGAGTTTGATTAGATAAATTTTCTTGAGTTTCAGTAGATGGATTTGGGTATTTTTGCCAGTAAGAAAGGGCACTATTGATATCTTCAAGGGTAACAATCCCAACTAAATGCTCGGCTTCATCAATTACCAAAGCAGAGTGCGTGCGTGAGCGCCACATAGATAATGCTGCCTCCAACACACCCATTGTTGCTGGCAGCTTTTTCGGATTGCCGTGCATCGCATCTTCGACTAAAATTTCTTGCAAAATTTCTGCTTGTTCGTCTTTAAATTCGGACAGACCAATTTGCTGTAAATTTGAGTTCGAGCTCGTATTGGGTTTCATTAGTTCTACCACCCAAAAACTTAAACCCACTGCTGCCATTAATGGCAAAACAATCCGATAATCACGAGTTAATTCAAATAACAATAAAATCGCCGTTAAAGGAGCTCGCACGCTAGCAGCTAAAACCGCAGCCATTCCTACCATTGCATAGGCTGGGGGTGCTGCCATATGCGCGGTAAGTGCGGGGGCTATCGATGTTAAAAGTTTCGCATATGCAGACCCTAAAGAAGCACCCAAGAACATCGAAGGTGCAAATACACCTCCAACAAAACCACTTCCCACACTAATCGCTGTCATTGCCAGTTTTACCACCAACAACACTACCAATAGCTGAAGCGATAACTCCACATCTTGAAGCATTGCTTGTATCGTACCGTAACCAATTCCCAAAATTTGTGGTAACTGTAACGCGACAATACCAACAATTACACCACCAATAACCGGATGAATTGGCTTTGGAATCCGTCCTAACCATACGAAATAAGGTACTTTGCCCTCAAAACAAGCCTTCGCAAATCGAATCGCTTGGGTATAAGAAAGCGAAACTAAGCTTGCCCCCAAACCCAAACCTAGATATAAAGGCAATTCCAAAGGACTGCGAACTTGGTAAATAGGTAATGCAAATGCGGGTTGAGAACCCAAGCCAATTTGAGCAGTTAAAGCAGCCAGTACCGCAGCTAATAACACCACGCTGACAGCAGAAGTTGCAAACGATGTCGCACCCAATACCACCTCAAGCGCAAAAAAGACTCCTGCAATCGGAGCATTAAATCCAGCCGCCAAGCCTGCCGCAGCCCCAGCACCCAAGAGCAACCGCTGTCGTTCCTGCGATACTTGTAGTACCTGTGACAGTAAGATGCCAAAATTAGCACCAATTTCGACGCTTGGGCCCTCAGGTCCCAAGGAAGCACCACTTCCTAAAGAAACCGCAGCCGCAAGCATCTTAGTTACGGGTCGTAATTGTTGTTGTACTCCTCTGCCTTCAGATGCGTCTATTAACGAATACAAGCTAGGACCGAAGTCTTGGGTACGCCATCGCATCAAACCGACGATTAAACCGCCAAGGGTGGGAACGCTAGCAAGCGTCCATGCACCCCAAGCACCGATTACACCCATGTATTTTTCTAACATGAGGTAATGAACTAGTTGGATTGAATAGTGAAAAGTAACGATACCCATACCAGTACCACCCCCAATCAGGGCTGCTAAAAGCAATATCAGGGTTTCCGGTGATGGTTGAAAACGGTTCAGAAGGTTGGTCAGTTGTTGAGAGGGAGTAGGCAAGGCAGGTTGTTCTACAACCTTCCTAAGTTCAGCGGGAGGCACGAATGTCATTGATGGGTGAAGTAAATCTAATAAAAAATTTAAATTTTCATATCTAACTTTTATTGTCAGTCATTATTTAGCAACCAGACAACCTAA
Organism: uncultured Calothrix sp.; assembly: GCA_964242965.1. Lineage (GTDB taxonomy): Bacteria > Cyanobacteriota > Cyanobacteriia > Cyanobacteriales > Nostocaceae > JANNFJ01. The sequence continues at coordinate 4,800 of CAXTCQ010000031.1, forward strand.
CATCTGACCAATTTTGCAAAGCTTTGGTTAAAAGTTACCAAATTTCACTCACACTCATAGCGAGGAAAATGCTTAAATAATAATGAATGGGTAATTAGATCGCGCTTAAGGAGCAAAGGGCTATATCGGTTACGGGTCATTTTTACCGAAATCTAGCTATACTCGTGTTGCAATCGTTAAACTGTGCTGAAAAGAAATCATACTATATGTATAGGTTAATGACTTAAGTAACATCGAATTGGTCAGGAAAGCGTGCTTTTGACTTGGGAATTTTAAGATAGCTACGTGTTTTATAGCGAGTAAGTGGACTTTTGCGGACAAGGTAGATGAATATACACACCTTCAATAATTATTATTTGACTTGCCCTATTTGCCAAAAAAATGGTGCGCCAAAACCTGTGAAGTCCTGCGTGGGATTATTTAATTGTCCCTATTGTCAGGAAAAGCTAGTGGTGTCGCAAAGCGGTCATTATGTCCGCGACCCGTTTATATTGAGGCAAATGATAATTTCATCGGCATTGCGTCGTCAAAGCCGACCCTTGGCAAGGATTATTCGTGATTTTATTTTGTTGAAGCGTCCGTTGTTAGCGCTTGTTGTGGGAAGTGCAATTGTGTTTGGCACGATTGGGGCAACGCAGCAAAGTACTTTCGATGATTCGACTTTACGCAAAACTCAAGTATCTGAGAATATCGATAAAATTATAGATTGAACTTTTTAGACAAATTATGACCGCTTCGGCTCGTGGCATCTCGCTCCAATAACTTGCTATTATTGTCAGCTAGGATGCCTCAAGCCTTAGCATAAATTATTAATTTTTTGCAATTATAACCGATTTGTTTCTTTCGTTATTAATATCATTCCCTGAACTTTGTCAATATTTTTGACAGAATTAATTTTGAGTTGTTCGAGGTCAGATTCTTTGAGTAAAACGTAGGGTTGAGCGTTGTATTGCCAGTAGTGTTCTAGTTGGCTTTTGTCGGCAGCAACGACAGTGCGATCGCAGTAAAAATCTAACGATGGGCGATGATGCGAGGAAAAAGCATACAGTTTACTAACAGTAGGATTTATCCGTTGAATCATTGCTGCTACAGGTTTAACAGGGTAATCTTCGTTAATTTCCCAAACCCAGTAATTCGACTTCACAAATAGCAGCAGCGAAACATAAGTACCCCAAAGCAAGACCTTCAAAAATTGCGCGTCACTACGTTCTGCCAAGATTGCAGCTAGTGCCATTGTCACCGTCACCGCAGCCAGTATTAGCTGTAAATCGGGTTGCGGTGGTTTGGTAAGACTAAAATAAATACTACCACCCGCTGCGGCTGCCGTGAGAATACCTAAACCTGTCACCCAAATACGCGAGTATGATGACAGCGGAGGCATATTTTCGATTTGTCCAAATTGGGCACCGAGTGCGAGGGCTAAACTTGGATAAATTGGGAAGACGTACCAAGGTAGTTTAGTACTCATGAAGGTAATCGAAAGCAAATAGACGCAACTCCAAATAATTACTAATTTTGCCCAGCCCAGATTGCGATTTTCCCAAGTTAGACGCAAACTCGCAGGCAAAAATAGTAACCAAGGATGAGTATATTTAATGATTTCGAGTAAATAATACCAAGGTGGTTGCGAATGTCCTTCAACTGGTTTCCAAATTCGGCTTAGGGATTGGTCTACCATACCGACATTAGTAAAATTATTACCGTAGTGTTGCCATTGGGCACCGTACCATAACCCTACAGGCAAAATACCAATAACGATGGCTGTCCACATGTAGCGATTGCTAAGGAGTCGCGGAGTATCCCAAAATAGAAATGCAAATGCTACAGCACCCAGTAAAACCCCTAGCATCCCTTTAGTCAGGCAAATTAAGCCAAGTCCAATCCCAACACCAAGGCAGTAGCGGAGATTGCGACGCGATCGCAAAACACACAGCATCATTACCATGAAAAAACATACTGATGCTCCATCTAACATTGCCAAGCGTCCGTGTCGAACCACAGGCAACATCGTCACGTAGACCATAGCACTATAAACAGCACACGAGCGTTGATGAAAAATCTCGCGTCCAATGCAGTACAACAACGGTACTGAAATTGCTGTTAAAATTGCTCCAGGTAAACGTGATGTCCATTCATGTATCCCAAATAAGGAATACATCCAAGCAATCAGTATATGTAATAAAGGAGGCTTATTGTGATATGCCTCACCTCCTAGTGTTGGGTAAAGCCAGCGCAGGGAACCACCTGGAGCGCGAGATATTTCACGAGCAACTTGTGCTACAGTACCTTCGTCCCAATCCCGTAGCGGTAATTCTCCTAAATTTATGGTAAAAATTACTACTGCTGCTGCAAGTAGCACAATCACCCATATCCAATCCAGCCGTTTCGCAAAAGCCCGGTATTGTTTTTCTAGACGACCCCAAATAAAACTTCTTTCTTGCATGGTGTAGGATAGTGATTTTGCTTGCTAGTTCACTTGCTTATTTAGACGCTTTGAAGTATGTAATGTTGCTATCCGGTAACAACGAGTGCTGTCATCATCCCCAAACTTTAAATTACCTCAACTTTTAAGAATTGGTAAGAACGTTTTTTGACAAACCGTAGATTTTCTTTTAAATTCGTCTAGTTATTTAGCTATACAGGAGTTTAGGACTATGAATTTACCTTTTATTTTAGACTTAGCGATAGGATTAATATTTATCTATTTAATTTTAAGCTTATTAGCATCAGAGATTCAAGAACTAATTGCGACTATTTTTCAATGGCGTGCCGAACATTTAAGAAAATCAATCGAAGTTTATTTAGCTGGAGATGCTCAAAACTTTAATGAAGCTAAGGTGATGCAACTTGCGAATCAAATCTACGGCAATCCACTTATTAAAAGTATCAACCAGCAAGCAAAAGGTGTTATTTCTAATATTCCGCGTCAGGCAACTTGGGCAATAGCGAGTATGTATCGTTCGTTCAACAAAAATACTACTTTACATGGTACGCAAACAGTATTTGGTGATAGCAGACGTAGCGGACCTTCGTATATTCCGTCAAATCTTTTTGCCACAACGCTGATGGAAACATTGGAGTTCCCTAAGTTAGCTCAAAAGCTCTCCGAATCCCGCTTAGATAACTTCAAAAATCAACGTTTGACGGAAATACAGGATGTAATTTTTGGATTGCAAGAACAACTAGGAGAGAATGATGAATTTACCGATTTCTTTAATTTTGCCTATCAAGGTTATTCCGAGCTACAAGCCGATTTTGAGCAAGTTACTTGGAATTTACAACAGAATAAATCGGACTTAAATAATAGTATAAATCGCATGACTGCAAGTTTAAATAGGTATATTGAATCATTTCAGCTAAATTCACCAAATAATGAGCTAGTGGGTAAAGCCTTACAGCGATTGCAATTTCTAAAAAATAATTCATTTGCAAATGTCGAAGATACCATATCTTTAGCTGGGTTAAGACCAAACGTGAAGGAAGTTGCTCAAGCGATTCAGCGTGGGACTAATATATATCAAGAACTAGCTACATCTCTTCAAGATAAAGACAATGAAACCTTTGAAAATCTCGAAAAATTAATTGATAGATTACCTCCACCATTGGCAAATAATATTACAAAATTAGCACAGCGTGCCGAAATGAATATTACAAATACTAGTGAAGGTGTAAATATTTTACGTCAAGAAATAGAAAATCATTTTGATAGTTCAATGGAACGTGCTTCAGGTGTCTACAGGCGTAATGCTAAAGGTGTAGCTTTATTGATTGGTTTAATTATTGCAGCAGCTACGAATGCCGATGCCTTTCACATGATTAGCCGATTATCAAAAGATTCGGCACTGCGCGATACAATTACTCAAAATGCCGGACAAATTGTTTTACAAAATCGCAATAAGCTAGGTTATGTTGATATGGTAACATTGCGAAGTCAAACCGATGAAGCTTTAAATAGTATTGCTTTACCAATTGGTTGGACAGATGCAAATTTAGAACAACAAGTTTTATGGAATAGCAGGAAACAAAAGCAATTTCCATTTTGGAAGATTATTACTGTAATTCCTGGTTGGATTGTAAGTGGACTTGCGATTGGAATGGGTGCGCCATTTTGGTTTGATTTGTTAGGTAAAGTTGTTAATGTTCGCAATACAGGTAAAACCCCAGCTTCTACAACTCGAAGCGAACAGTAATTTAAAATTCATATTTTCTGCGCCTTGACGATACGCGATTAAAAAATAAAAATCACATCTAGTTTCCACTCATTCTCATCGCGCACAATTTCAATATTGCGAATAAATTCACGTAAGTAAAATCGCCGTTCAGATTCAGATAAATCAACCCAAAATTGTGGGATTGAAACTGCTTGCGCGACAGAACATAAATTTACAGGAGGAAAACTCGCTAATTTGGCTTGGAGTGCCGAGATTTCGGTGCGGATTTTATATGTTCTTAATTTTGCGGTTTCTACATCTAAGACACCTGATTCAATTAATTCAGGGAGTTGTTCTAATATTTGTTGTTGTCGGAAAATTTTATCTGCCAAATTGTTTTTTATTGTATCGAGTTGAGGAAAGTTCATTCCCGCGACCGCAAGCGGTAAATCCCGACAAATAATGTTAATGGTCTTCTCTAATACATCTTGATAAGGAATTGACCGACACTTAGGATTTTTGCTACAGGCGATGGGACGTAAATATAAATACTCTTTATCTTGCCTCCGCATCGTCACGCGAGTAATAGTCATGTGTGATTGACATTCACCGCAAACAACCAAACCAGCCAAAGAACGCGGTGCGCTGGCTGTGCGCGATGGTAAGCGACTGTTGCGCCGTAACAATCTGTCAACTTGTGCTGCCTCGTCTCTAGTAATAATGGAAATATGAGTATCTGAGAGTATTTCGTCTTTTTGGTATGCTGTATCACCTCGGTACGCTGGGTTTGTCAGCCAACGCTTTCCAGTAGTCACAGAAATTTTTTTATTATATTTTTTTGCTAAGTAGCGCACTGCACCCCGCAACGAACCGTAGAGCAAGAAGTTATCAAAAAAGTCTTTGACAACAGGTGCAGTTGTACGGTCAATAATATACTTTGTTTTACTACGTTTATAACCATAAGGCGCTTTCCCAGGAGGAGGTGCGGCTTCTAGACGGTTGCGGGCGTGACCTTGGCGAATACGGCGACTGCGCTGCTGAGATTGGATTTGTTGTATTAAATTTATTAACTCGATCCGACTGTTAGCTGTATTTTCCGCAGAGTTATAAGCTTGTTCAACTGCAACTAACGTAATTCCTAACGCTTGTATTTCCGTTATCCGCGTACTAACTTCTTCCAAATTATCCCCTAACTCTTCCAACCTACGGACGAGGAGATATTGGGGTGGGTTAGTTTGACAGTCAGCAAGTAATTGTTGAAGTTGCGATCGCGTAGCGGTTCTGGAGGAACATCGCCCTTGGCGGCTCCCTTCGGAGCATCGCTTGCCAAAATCCTCATAAACCCGATCTACTTCCCATCCCCAACTATCCGTTTCGGGAGCAACTTCTAAAAGCGGGTCGGTGTAAGTATAGGCGAAAATAGTCATGAATGAGGGAATAGGGAATAGGGGGTTTTTGATTTCCCCAAAACCTACGCAGTATTAGGGTGGAGGGGTGGAAGAAGAATAATAACTTCCTCTACTTCCGCATCTTCCCATATTTCCCCTACTCCCTACTCCCTACTCCCCACTCCCTCCTGACTTAACTCAATTGCATTTCCGTCCGGGTCTTGGGTAAAAATAGCTGGACGACCGGAGGCGCTAGGTTGAATTAAAAAGTTATAATCTAGGAGCTGCTGTTTAGCGGCATCTAAGTTGGAAACTGAAAAAGCTATGTGGGGGTTGCGTCCCCATTTTTCGTGTTTGGGTTCGTTAGAAACCGTTGAGGCAACAATTAGATGAATTTGATACTCTCCAATTTGATACCACGCACCGGGAAATTTTGGCGATTCTCCTTCGGAGAGGCTTCGCCAACGCTCGATTTTTACTAACCCCAATACCTCACCATAGAAATGTTCCGCAGCTTCTAGGTCGGTAACGAGAATAGCTGTATGGAGTGACTTCGTTATCTGCATACAAGGTCTAACCATTTTGGAGTTGAAATTTTCTACTGCTTTATTCCTATTTTCAACTTAGCCATTCGGAATATTCCTTTTGTAATATTTATATATTTTTTCTTTACCTCGCTAGGATGAGCAAGTTTTGATATATATCTATTAAGTTGTGTATATACGATAGTTAATTTTTGTGAAGAATAATGAAAGTAGATATTGGAATTTTAAGAAAAGCATTATTAAGTGCAGTGGCAGTTACTAGTGTAGTTGCCTTATCTGCTTGCGGGCAACCGACAACAGACAATACAACTACCCCTTCAGCTGCGGAAACACCAAATGCAAATACTTCTCCGGTAGCAGATATTCCCACTTCAACCGCTTCAGCATCTCCAAGTCCAACTGGTGCAGCAACTTCAAGTCAAAATTTAGGAGAATTGGCGCAAGCAGCATCGAATCAAGGTTCGTTTACAATTTTAACAAAGGCAGTACAAGCGGCTGGCTTAACAAGCAATTTGACGGGCGAGGGACCCTATACTGTTTTTGCACCTACTGATGATGCTTTTAATGCATTACCAACGGGTACTGTAGATAATTTGTTGAAGCCAGAAAATAAGACAAAATTAGTCCAACTTCTTGCTTACCACGTTGTCCCCGGACGCATTACTTCGAGTCAATTGAAATCAGGAAATGTTAAGACAGTCGCGGGTAGTAATGTTGCGGTGTCGGTAAGTGCCAGTGGAGTCACTGTTAACAAAGCTAAAGTTGTACAAGCTGATATTCCAGCAAGTAATGGTGTTGTTCACGTAGTTGATAAAGTAATTTTGCCACCAAGCAGTAAGTAATTTGATTTTTTAGCACATTTGTAATGTAGAGACGCGAAATTTAGCGTCTCTTCCAACTATTTAAAATTACTTTAAAATTTGCCAGTAAATACTCGTTCAGCAGGTCCTGTCATATAAACTCGCTGGTCGAGATTTGACCATTCGATTTCTAAAGAACCACCGGGGAGTTCGACTGTGGCAATGCGATCGCACTTTCCACTTAACACACCCGCTACCAACGCAGCACATGCACCCGTACCGCAGGCTAGAGTTATACCTGCACCGCGTTCCCATACCCGCATTTTCAAGTAGTCGCGTTGCACGATTTGAATAAACTCGGTATTTATCTTTTTGGGGAATGCGGGGTTATTTTCAAATTGGGGACCAATTTCTGCCAGGGATATTACTGCTACATCGTCAACGAAGGTAATGCAGTGTGGATTACCCATGCTCACGCAAGTTACTTCCCAAGTTTTACCAGCAACTTCGATCGGATGTTCGACAATTTTTTGGTTGGGGGGACAAAGCGTGGAGGGAATTTCTCCTGCGAGTAATCGAGGTTCACCCATATCGACTTTGATTTGACCATCGGGGGTTAGTTGAGGTGTGATAACACCTGCTTTAGTGTGGATGCGATATGTATCGCCTGTACGGTTTGCACCTTCCAAATCGGCTAGAAATGCTGCCAGACAGCGAATCCCATTCCCGCACATTTCCGGCTCCGAACCATCGGAGTTAAAAATTCGCATCGTGTAGTCAGTATCGTCTTTGCCAGGGAGAGCAAAAATTACACCATCAGCACCGATACCAAAATGGCGATCGCACATCTCGATTGCCTGCGCTGGAGCGATTGTGGGTGTTGAGGTTGTACGATTATCAATCAAAATAAAATCGTTACCCAGTCCGTGATACTTAGTAAATTCGATTGCCATTTCTAATTTTGATGAATTATATTTGGGTGATTTGTCCTTAGTCGGTTGTCAGTTGTCAGTTGTCCTTAGTTAGTTGTTATTTGCCAGTTGTCCTTAGTTATTTATAGGTGACAATTAACGATTGACCAATGACGATTAACGCTTGACTAATGATAATTGACCATTGACCATTGATCGTTGACCAATAATAAATGACTATGCTTACAGAATTTGATACGTCTTTGCCAAGTATCCGACAAGTACAGAACCTGATTAAAGAGACTAACTCAGTTGAACTGAAACTGACGACTGGAGATGTGATTGTTGGGAAAATTTTATGGCAAGACCTGCAATGTATGATGTTAACCGATGACAGCGGTCAAAAGTACACTGTTTGGAAACAAGCTATAGCTTACATGAAACCTCAAGGTTAGACCATAAGTATTAAAGTGTAGATTGGAAGTATTATTACTTTCATCTACTCATATTTTACTTTTATATTGTGTAGAGACGCTATATTTTCAAGTTTCTACAACCTTCATTTACTTGTGATTCACTCATTTAAATCGATGTCAAGTTCTTTTAATTTTTGCTTGAGTTTTTCGACTTGGATAAGTGCAATTCTCGCTTCTTCTTCTGCTTGCTGTCTTGCTATTTTTTCCTGTTCGAGTGCTTCTCTTTCCTGCTGTCTTGCTATTTTCTCCTGTTCGAGTGCTTCTCTTTCCTGCTGTCTTGCTATTTTCTCCTGTTCGAGTGCTTCTTTCAACTCTTGGGGAATTAATAACTTTTCTCCAGTATCTTCACGATAAAAGCTAATTAGCTGCCCTTCTACCTCCAATCGTAACCCCAAAGGTT
>CAXTCQ010000031.1:13570-45238 GCA_964242965.1 uncultured Calothrix sp.
AAAATCTCTGTTGATTGCGGTTTCGGTACGAGGCTAGTCATAACTCACGCTACTAATTGAGATAAGCATAATTTTACTATGTTAGCGTTTGGAGTTGATGCCACACCAGAATCATAGAACTTTTATGCTGTTTTTGTGTCAGTTTTTAGACTTAACTGAGAAATGTGTACTTGATGATGTAGTTAGCTCTATAGTATCTGTGTCACAATTGAGGAACAAGCGATTAATCCGACCAACGAACAAGCCCAAGCCTGCGTGCGAGTCTGCCAAATGCTATCTAATGGATTTATAGATATTCATGTGTTTCGATTTGATGCCTTAAATAAGAGAAATATATATTTTGGCAGGCGAAGATATGGAAATTATCGCTCCCCCGAATGGACTTTGGAGGTTTTTGAATGAAACCGAACTTTGAAATAATGAGTACTTCAGCGTTAAAAGCTTATGTAATGTCACACCGAAATGATGACGAAGCTATCCGCGTATTGTTTAGTCGTCGTTATCCTCCTGATGAGCAAGCAACATGGTATGGACCATTAGTTACAACTGATGGTGTACCAATAGAAGAAAATATTCGTATTGCTGAGGAAGCAATTAAGCAGCGAATTGAGCAAGAAAATAAAAGCGATAAATAACAGCAGATCGCTCTACCCAGTAATCAATAGTGTCAGCATAATAGCCCGATGAGGAGTTAAAAACTGGAATTGAAATTGGAATTTTTATTTCTAACTCAATAAGAGACGCGAAATTTCGCGTCTCTACATGGACGTGCCTCCTAACTTTCATTCCCTACTCGCGCAAATTATCCAACGGTAAATAATCTTTCAACTTTTCCGCTTCCCCAGCTTTGACTACAGGTATCGATAACGGTATCCCCATTAAAGGTGCAAGCAACTGTTCGAGTTGCTGTAACGCGCTCAAACTACCGCATAATAATAATTGGTCGCGGACTTGTAAATTAATATTGCCTTCGGGAAGCTTGATAAACTTGCCATCGCGTCGCATTGCTTGGATTTGTACGCCAAAATCTTTTTGAAACCCAAAATTAGTTAAGGTTTTACCAAGCAACGGACAGTCGATATCTACAGCTACCCACTGACAAGCACGATTTGACCCAGGAATTGCAGCTTGTCCCTTTGCAAATTCATCCAAAGCGGCAAATTCTCCTTCTTCACCGACAATTAGTAATTTATCCCCTTCTTCTAATTGCGTTTTCCCACCGGGATAATCGATTTGTTTAGCGTTTGCGCGTCGAATTGCCATCAAACTTACACCCGTGAGATAGCGCATATCAGCTTCCTCTAGCGTCATTCCGACTAAAGGAGAACCCATAGGTAGTGTATACCAACGATGGTTCAAATCGCGTGTAACTTCTTCTAAGTTGCGCGAAACTTCCGACTCGGTTTGTTCGGGACGCAAATCGAGATAATGGCGATCGCGTATTTGTTGCATTTCGCGCTGAATCAAACCTGGTGCTAATCCTAAGTCGGTTAACAAGTGTGCTGCCATTTCTAAACTGGCTTCAAATTCGGGTTGTACGACTTCTCTGGCTCCCAGTTGGTAAAATACCTCAATATTCTTATCGTTAGTGGCACGTACCACAACATCCAACTCTGGCGATAATTCTAAAGCTCGCTTCAATGAAAGTCTACTACTCATTGGGTCGGGGAGCGCGATCGCCATTCCCCGTGCTTCATGAATACCAGCAGTTTCTAGTACATGTAAACTCGCACAACTACCGTATACATACGGAACATTTAACTCGCGTAATTGCTGAATTCTGCTCTCGGAAAGGTCAATTACAACTACTGGTAAATCGTGTGATTGTAGCAACTTGACTAAATTTTTGCCAACGCGCCCGTATCCGCAAACCACTACATGGTTCTTAAATGGTAAATCTTCTGAAACCTCCAATGCTCGACCTTCACCACTAATATAAGGCTTCAACCAAGGAATTGATTCGAGCCAATCGAATACAATCGGCACTAACCGTAGTAAAAACGGCGTAATCACTAATGTTACTGCCGTTGTTCCCAAAATCAGTAAATATATGCGCCGCGAAACTAACCCCAAAGCTTGCCCCTCGCTGGCAAGTACAAACGAGAATTCTCCAATTTGTGCCAATCCCACCCCGGCAATAATCGCCGTCTTCAAAGGATAACCAAATAACTTGACTATCGGCGCAACAATCAAAAACTTACCAACCAATACCAGCGCCACTAAACCGAGAATCAACTCTAAATTATTCCATAAAAACACTGGGTCGATTAACATGCCAATGGCAGCGAAAAACAAACTCGCAAAAATATCGCGCAACGGTTCGACATAAGTCAGGGTCTGGTCAGCATACTCAACCTCGGATATCATCAACCCCGCGACAAATGCTCCCATTTCAATCGACAAACCAAGATATTCTGTCAGCAGCGCAATCCCCAAACATAACGCTACTACACCCAACAAAAACAACTCGCGGCTTTCTGTCCGCGCTAGTAGTCGCAATAATCGCGGTATTACCCATTTGCCAGCGACAACTGCCCCGGCGGCAAACAAACTAATCCGTATCAATGCCATAAACAGCGCGATACCAATTTGTTCGACGGGTTTATCAAGGGCAGGTAACACTGCCAGCATTAACCCCAGTGCTAAATCCTGTACTACCAAGATTCCCAATAAAACCTGTCCGTGCGGGGTTTCCGTCTCGTTACGTTCCATCAGGCACTTGAGGACAACAGCGGTCGAAGACAAAGATAAAATCGACCCTAAAAACATACCTTTCGCGGGTAAGCTTCCCCAAGCCCCCGTTATCCCACAAACCAGAACTGTAATCGCAATTGTCAGGACAATCTGAGCTGTTCCTCCACCCAGTGCGATCGCTCGAACTTTCTTGAGTTCCGCAAACGAAAACTCAACACCCAACGCAAATAACAAAAACGCCACACCAAACTGCGCTAGCGTCTCGACTTGGATTAATTCTTTGATTAGTCCCAAGCCAGTCGGACCCACCACCATCCCGCCGATGAGATACCCTAGTAAAACGGGTTGTCGTAATAACGCTGCCAACAAGCCACCACAAGCAGCCACAGCCAGCACGCATACTAAATCGATAATTAATCTAAAATCTTCCTGCACAGTTTTTATAAAGAACTATTAAGACTATTAATCTCAGCATACAAATTTTTATATATCTGTGGGAAGTCTCTAATAATCTAGATGCAAACAAGTCGGGGAGCGATTAAGCTCAACCTATTGAAACAAGGGCTTTGCGCTCGGATGCAGGTTTTTTTAAAGATACGCAATGATTGTTTGCTATGCATAAATTACGATAAAAAGCAACATTATGCGATGCTACAATCATGTAAAAATTCTATTATAAAGTCTTGGGGCGTGAGTAGCAATGGATGCTGTTGGCGAAACATTTCGTTACATGTGAAACGCTGGAAAATCAATGGTCTTAAAAACGTTGGGTTTCGCTTCGCTCCACCCAACCTACGTAATAATAAGCTGTTCGATTGTTAAGATATATTTCGCCAACAGTATCAGCAATGACTCACGCCCCTAATACGGCTCGACTCAGGGCTGACGGAGCCATGCCTAACTGCCTTGCTGCCTCCGAAAAGCTCCCATATTGAGCGGACCGCATAAAAATCATCAGGCTTTTCAGCTTATCCATTTACTCAACCGCGCCTTTGAATTATTTGCACAAGTGTTTTGAAGTTTAACTACTTTTTCTCTTCTTTTACATAGGCTATTGTCGAGACAAGTTGAAATTTCAAATCCACATACAAGCGTGAGAAACCAGATATGACACAGCCAACCAATGCAGAACAAATCATCCTAGTCACTGGAGTAATGGGCAATCAGGGCGGTGCGATCGCACCCGGCGGCACTGCAACAGACATGGCAAAAGAAAATGCCAAACATTAGACGCATCCCGCTTTACGGGACGCATCACCAGAAGCGTTGCTCAAGAGTAAAACCTTACTGCAACGACTAACTCAGCCAGAAGAAATGGCGGCGGCAGTCCTGTTTCTCGTTTCCGATGATGCTTCCTATATCACGGGTAGCACGCTTGCTGTAGACGGTGGCAGGCTCTAAATATAACTTGCGAACCCTTCTTAAGGAGAAAAAATGCGATTCTCGAATAAGTGTGTAATTGTGACGGGTGCTGCTGGTGGTATTGGTAGTGCGATCGTGCGCCGCTTCCTGTCTGAGGGCGCAAAGGTGTGTGCAGTCGATAACCGGACAGAAGCATTGAGCCAGTTGGTCGCTGATCTCGGTGAGCCAGGTACGTTGCTGGCGATCGAGACAGATGTCAGTAGCGAGGAAAGTTGCCGCAGTCTCTCCACTAAGGTAGAGCAGACATGGGGTACAGTCGATATTTTAGTTAATAATGCAGGGAAATTCCCCGTCACGCCGTTTGAGAAGATCTCGTATGCTGAGTGGCGCGAAGTTTGCGCCATCAATCTCGATGGTCCCTTCTTAGTCACGCGGGCGATTCTGCCGTCACTCAAACAGAGTAAAGCCGGAAGGATTATTAATACGAGTTCTGGAAGTATTTTTGCAGGAACGCCCGACCAATGCCACTACGTGACGGCAAAGGCAGGCGTAATTGGGTTTACGAGGTCGCTGGCAAATGTACTCGGAGAACACAACATTACCGTTAATGCCATTACTCCGGGACTAACAGACACGCCACCTATCCTCGCACTTTTTCCAGCCACCGCACTCGATGAGCAGGCACAAGCAAGAGCTATTAAACGACGAGAAACTGCCGAAGACCTGGTTGGGACAGTACTATTCCTTGCTTCAGATGACGCAGCATTTATCACAGGTCAAACGATTAACGTCGATGGTGGCAACAACTTTATCTAATGTTGAGAATCGACCTGACTAGGAGCAGACTTTAGCGGAATCATTACAGGAGCTTTATTGTGTCCAATCAATCAAACGACCCGATGCCGGGTTTTGTGAGCGAGATGATCGACATTGATGGGGTCAACATCCACTACCAGATCGGCGGCGACCTTAACGGTCAGCCTATTCTACTCTGGCACGGCTTTCTTAGCACTGGCTATGCATGGCGCAAGGTGATGCCAGCACTAGCACAAGCTGGGTATGCTGTCCTCGTGCCAGATATGCGGGGCTACGGGAACTCCGATAAGCCACCCGGAACTAAGGGCTACGATGCTTGTGCCCTCGCTGAGGAGTTCCGTACGCTCGTCCAGAAGATCGGCTTTGGGGCAGGGCAGCCACTTACGCTCGTCGCTCATGATATGGGTGCTCCGCCAGCTCTGTTGTGGGCTGCCGACCGCCCAGACGAGATCGCGGGGTTGCTGTACATCGAGGCACCCGTGATGTTGTCCGAGATCCTCACCAAGGTCATCGCCTATACGCCCGAAGCGATGAAAGAAGGCTCGATGTGGTGGTGGATTCTCCCACTCGCACCCGACGTGCCAGAACGTTTGGTCGTCGGCAACGAGCGCGCCTTTTTGACCTGGTTCTACGAGCGATCCACCTTCGATCGCAACTCCATCGAGCCAGAGACGGTAGACGAAATTCTGCGTACTTTCTCCGGTCGTGAGGGCGTACTCGGCGCAATGGGTGTCTACCGAGCGGCGTTCGTCAGCATGGAACAAACAGCACCACTCGCTGGAATCCTTGGTAACAAAGTGAACGTACCCGTCGTGGCACTTGGCGGTGAAAAGGGACTTGGCGTTAAAGTCGGCGAGATGGTGACTATGGTCGCCAAGAATGTCCAGCGGCACGTCCTCCCCAATTGTGGACACTTCATACCCGAAGAGTGCCCAGACGAAATCGTCCGCCAAATCGTAACCATGACGGGCAAAGTCGTCAAATAGTGACTTTATCTTCGATCGAATTAAACCAACGAACGAAACCAAGCCGCACACATCAACAATAGGAATAACACAATGAACGATGCCTCGATCTCCTCGCCGATTCCACCTGATGACAGCCAGCGCAGTGCCACAGTTGTGCGACCGAACGAAGACCAGAACTTACCCCACATCGGAGTAGTAGGAGACACCTACACGATTCTGGTGCGGGGTGCCGATACCAACGGTCGCTACTGCCTGATCGATATGTATGTCCCGCCTGGTGGCGGTCCTCCTCCCCATCGCCACGATTTCGAGGAATCATTCACCGTTCTGGAGGGCGAGGTTGAGGTGACCTTTCGGGGTGAGAAATCGATCGCGCGAACTGGTGATACCCTAAACATCCCGTCCAACGCACCGCATCAGTTCCAGAATATCTTCGAGCAACCAGCGCGGCTACTATGCGTCTGTTCGCCAGCCGGACAGGACGAGTTTTTCATGGAAGTCGGCGTTCCGGTTGCTAGCCGAACGGCAGCCCCCCCCAAGCTCAACGAAGCCGAGCAGGCAGCGTTCATGGCGAAATCCGAAGCACTTGCTCCGAAATACCGGACGGAGTTGCTCAAACCTTAGAAGGCTGGGGTTAGTAAAACGGTTCTGTCGCAAAAATGATAGGATTGAGGGATTTATTTTCTCTGACCTCAAGCTAAATGGCGACTTCATCCCTGTTTAAGTGGCGGCACTTTTTGCCCGACATCATCCTGCTAAATGTGCGGTGGTACTGTCGCTATGCCTTGAGCTATCGAGATTTAGAGGAGATGATGGCACGAGCGGTAGAGGTGGATCATTCCACAATCCACCCATGGGTGTTGAAGTACGCCCCGGAACTGGACAAACAGCTTCGACCGCACTTGAGAGAAACGAACGATTCGTGGCGGGTCGATGAAACGTATATTGAGGTCAAAGGGGAGTAGGAAATATCTTTACCGCGCCAACAGGGATGAGATGCCATTTAACTTGAGGTCAGAGAAAACAAGCTCCCTGACCCGATCATTTTTGCGACAGAACCCCAAAACCTGCCATGAACCCGAAGTTGTGAAAATACACAGGTTGAGTTGCATTGACAATAAAATATCGTTATCTAGATTTAGGAGCCGTACATGACTCATTTTGGACTACTCTGTCCTGCCATGACTGGTCATCTCAATCCAATGACCACATTGGGACACGAACTTAAACGGCGCGGTCATCGCGTTACCCTATTCGGAGTTCTCGACGCTCAACCCAAAACCTTAGCTGCCGGGCTGGAATTCTGGGCAATTGGCGAGGAAGAATTTCCCACTGGAGCATCAGACGCATCTTTTACCCAAATGGGGAAATTGAGTGGGTTAGCTGCCTTCAAATATACCATTTCTCTGTTCCAGCAATTGACAGCAATGCTCCTGCGGGAAGTTCCACAAGCGATCGAAGCAGCAGGTGTTGAGGTACTACTTGTAGATCAAGC
This sequence comes from uncultured Calothrix sp., assembly GCA_964242965.1. GTDB lineage: Bacteria > Cyanobacteriota > Cyanobacteriia > Cyanobacteriales > Nostocaceae > JANNFJ01. The sequence continues at coordinate 20,906 of CAXTCQ010000031.1, forward strand.
TTCATATGGCGGCAGTACGGTTGCAGATTTTTTGAAGTTGCCCTTTATCAGCGTGTGCTGCGCCCTGATGCTAAATCAAGAACCGGGTGTTCCACCGATTATTACAAATTGGTCTTATAACCCAGCTTGGTGGGCGCAACTCCGCAACCAATTCGCTAATAAGTTGATGTGGCGCATTGGTCAGTCGATCCTAGAAGTAGTCACTGAGTATCGCCGAGAATGGAAGTTGCCCCCCCACTTTCATCCCAATGATGCTTTTTCTCAACTTGCCCAGATCTGCCAACAACCTGCTGAATTTGAATTTCCTCGGCAGCATTTACCTCAGTGCTTCCATTTCAATGGTCCTTATCACGATCCTGCTAGTCGAGAATCTATTCCTTTCCCGTTTGAAAAGTTAACCGGGAAGCCGCTGATTTACGCCTCAATGGGAACTTTGCAAAACCGCCTGAGCGGGGTGTTTGAAAATATTGCTCAGGCGTGTGTGGGGTTGGATGCTCAGTTAGTCATTGCTTTGGGTGGCGGCAGTAGTCCAGAATCTCTGCCGGAGTTACCCGGTACCCCTCTCGTTGTGGGCTATGCGCCTCAGTTAGAATTGCTGCAACAAGCGACTCTGACCATCACCCATGCGGGCATGAATACCACCCTAGAATCTTTGAGTAATGGGGTGCCAATGGTGGCGATTCCCATTACTCACGAGCAACCAGGGGTGGCAGCGCGGATTGCTTGGACAGGGACAGGAGAAGTGGTATCCCTCGCTAAATTAAGCGCATCAAGACTACATGAAGCGGTTAAGCGGGTGTTAACTGAAGATAGTTATAAACAGAATGCAGTGAAATTACAAGCGGCGATTCGCCGTGCTGGGGGAGTAAATCGAGCGGCGGATATTGTAGAACAGGTGGCGCAGACAGGTCAGCCAGTATGATTGTGTTGCAAAGATTTTTTAGCGACAAACGAAGTATCTCGTTCGCGTTCTCTTAGGGGTAAAAGTAGCGAAGAGTTTTAGCGTTTTTAATATTTTCTTAGCGTACAAAAAATCTCTTGGTTGGGAATTAATTGTTTCTGAATTATGGTGTCCCGAATTTGAATGATAAATTATCCGAGTGTATTTAAATCATCCAACAGTAACAAAAGTCGCTATATCACACAAAGCCTTCCAGGTTTGATTACCAATAATCCCATCAACTGTTAAATTGCGGCTTTGCTGTACGTGTTTAATCGTATTTTCTGTACCTACACCAAAATCACCATCAACTACACCGCCATACAACCCATTATCCTTGAGAACTTCCTGAACCATCCCTACCAATTCACTTTTGACACCGCGACGCAACACGGGTTTACCAACAGGTGCTTTTGCTTGTAGCGATTTCCAAACCATCTCATCAGCAATACCCGTTTGCTTGAGGAAAAATTGATATTGAACCGTTTCTACAGCATGTTCGGTTTCAGAATCAAAAATGCCATCAATTGGAAAACGGTCAGGACCGGGAAGCCTGGGTATTAAGAGTTGTTGCAATTGCTTGACTTTTTCACCTTCGCAGCCAATTTGTAAAGTTGGGTAGTTAGTAGTTCGTGCTTGCATGATTTTATCTCCGTGCATAATTAATTACTAACCCAATATACTCTCAGGGTATTCCGGAAAGTTTTTAGCAAGAATTGCCAGAATTTATAAGAAAAAATTTAAAAAGATTATTGAACTTTTCCGTAAAGCACTCTGCTTGAGATGAAGAATAATAAAGCTGTTTTTGGGATATTTTGATTCGATGCGAGCAATGTATCCCAAGTATATGTGACGGTTAGTACTCAATCAAAGCAATAATACGGTCACGCTTAAATATATGGAACTAATAATCATCATTGTTTTAGGTATTCTGTTTTTTGCCGTTTTTGTAAAACGTTCAGCTAGCTCAACATCTTCAGTATCCCAACGACAGAGAAATTCTGATAGCTCGACAAGTCAAATTTCGATGTTCAATGGTTCGGGTCATAGCTATAATGACGGCTACAGCCACGATGCAGGTAGTAGTAATAGCGGTGGTGATTGTGGTGGGTCTTCTTCAAATGATGGTGGCAGTTGGTCTTCCGGTGGTGATGGTGGCGCATCTTCTGGTTGTGATGGTGGCGCGTCTTCTAGTGGCGGCGGATACTAAATTATTTTCAAATGCGATCGCTTAAATTGTAATTCAAGTAGCAGAATAGAACTTTAATTGTAAGGTTAGATTTTACTTGTATTACTGCGATTAGTTGTGGGAATGACTATAATCTGCTAAGAAAATCGCCGTTATGGCAATTATTAGCCATTTTTGGACTACTAACTTTTATTTAGCAGTCAGCTGTTAGGATTCGTGAAAGTTAGGGAATCATAAAATTATCAAAAAATTTAAAATTTCCCTAAAAAACACTGTGATAAGTCAATCCTTAATATCTAGTTCCTCAATAGACAATCTTTATATTCCTTTAGAACGCGATATTTTTCTCCGTACATTAATCCGAGAACTGTCCGGCACTTTAGAGGATATCGTAGGTATAGAAGAAGCATCTGGCTTCATCAGCGTAGTCGGTCAAAGTATAGGAAAACAAATCGATCGCAGCTACAAGTCCGCTTTGCAAGTCTCCAATCTTTCCCGCGAACAGGTGACTCAAGTTCTTATCGATTTGAAGAAGCGAATTCAGGGAGATTTTTATATTCTCGAAGAGACTGCTGAAAAAATTGTTTTTGGTAATCGCATTTGCCCGTTTGCAGAAAAGGTACTCGGTCGTCCATCTATGTGTATGATGACCTCCAACGTTTTTGGTTTAATTGCGGCTGATAATCTTGGGTATGCCAAAGTCGAGCTGCAAGAAACAATTGCCAATGGAGATACTCAATGTAAGGTTGTAGTCTATCTACAACCCACAGAAGAAGCAGACGGCAGAGAGTACTTTAAAGGTTGAGACTGGATGAATCCCGAACAATTTCTTAAAATTGCCCAAGCTTTACCCGAACCTTTACTGCTTGTAACCAGTCAAGGGGAGATTCTTGCAATTAATCGACCTGTCGCGGTCATGCTGGGACGAAACGTTGAAGTTCGTGGAAAAATGTTGTTTGAACTTGTTTCTGAACCTGCCGACAAAGTATTGAGATATTTGCAAGCATGTTCGAGGAGTCGGCAATTTGTACTCGGCTCCTTAACATTTTTTATCGCTGACCAAACATCATTAATTTGTCGGTGTGAAGGTGCTGTGATTCAACCGTTGACTTCAGAATCTCCAGCATTAAATATTCTGCGTTTACAAAAACGAGCGTTGGCAAGTGGGGATTTTGTTCTATTAAATCAAAAAATAGCTGAATTAACCAGAGAAGTTCAACAACGCAAACAAGCACAAGCAGAACTTGTGCTACGCAATCAAGAGTTGGAACAAACAATAGATAAAAACGAATTATTAAAACAGACGCTATGTGAATTGAAAAAACTTCAATCACAACTTGTACAAACTGAAAAAATGTCAAGTTTGAGTAAGCTTGTTGCAGGTGTTGCTCATGAAATCAATAATCCGGTCAGCTTTATTTACGGTAATATCGAACCTGCTAGCGAGTATATTGAAGCTTTACTAAGATTAATTGAAATTTATCAACAAGAATATCCATCTACGCCAAGAATTCAAGAGGAAATTGAAGCACTTGATTTTGATTTTGTTAAAGAGGATATTAAACGTCTCCTCGAATCGATGCGGGTGGGAACGGAACGAATCAGCGAAATTGTCAAATCTTTACGGAATTTTTCTCGTTTAGACGAAGCAGAAGTTAAAAAAGTTGATATTCATGAAGGTATTGACAGTACTCTAATGATTTTAGAAAATCGTTTGAAACCCGCACCCGACCGACCCCAAATTCACGTAGTTAAACAGTATGGTTTGTTACCTTTGATTAATTGCTATCCCGGTCTGATGAATCAGGTTTTTATGAATATTCTCAGCAATGCCATTGATGCTTTAGAGGAACGATATATATGTGAAACTTTAGAGCAAATCGAAGCAAACCCCAGTACTATTTCCATTTGTACCAAAATTGATGACTATCGCATTACTATCCAAATCTCTGACAATGGTTGTGGTATCCCAGAAAAATTTATTCAGCAGATATTCGACCCTTTTTATACAACAAAGCCTGTTGGTAAAGGGACAGGACTAGGTTTGTCCATCAGTTACCAGATTATTACAGGTCAACATAAAGGGCAATTATACTGCTTTTCGAAACCCGGACAGCAAACTCAATTTACAATCGAGATTCCAATTAATTAGCTCGTTTCATCAAAAATTAAAATTATTTACTAAAAACGGTTTAAAAATGTCATTCTGAACCCTTCACGGAGTTTACCCTTGAGCGAAGCGAAGGGTTCGAGAGTAGGCTCCGTGAAGAATCTCCGAGATGCTTCACTTCGTTCAGCATGACATAAGTTCAGGTTTTACCCGTAAGTGTAGCGTACAAATGATTTTAAACTATGCTTTATCGTTACTACCACCTCCGAGAATATGATGCATTAGACCATCAACCATGCGCGATCGCTCGATTGGAATAATATCTTTGCCATACATCATTTCCTGGGTCATCATAAATTGAACTAATGAGCCAATAATTATTCGTACTGTCACTTCCGAATCGGGTATATTTAATTCTGGACAAGCATCCAAGTATGTACCGAGAGTTACAATCGTCGGCTTCATAATATAGTTAACCCAAGCCTTTCCTAACTCTGGAAACCTTCCAGATTCACCAATCAATACCCGCATAAACGCACAATGCTCGTCATCGGTCATCCGCTCTAAAGCTTTAGTAATCAATTTTCTCAGTACAATTGCTGGTTCTCCTTGTAGCGGCTCCGAACCAAAGACATCTTGAAACTTCTTTCGTGCTAACTGCTCAATCAAGGCTTTAAATAGCCCCTCTTTATCTCGAAAATGGCTGTATACTGTTGCTTTCGAGACACCAGCCTGTCCTGCAACCCTGTCCATGCTCGTCCCAGCATAGCCATGTGCTAAAAATTCCTGCATTGCTCCTTGTAAAATCTTTTCTATTTTTTCTGTTGTACCTCCGCGTTCGGCTTCTGTGATTCGTATACGTGCCATTATTTCAAATAATCCTGTTTTATAAACACGTTATTAGACATTGCGACTATATTTAATAGCCAGTTTTTATTGATTTATTTTTTGCAATTACAACAAGAACCCTAAAAAAAAGACTACTGCAAATAGGTAGTCGTTAAGATTTCCCATTTTTTTTTGACCGCAAGATTTTGTCAGAATTCGCAGTTAATATCCCTGAAGCTATACCTAGAGCCATTAGCTAACAGCTTGAATGCGAAATTTACGCATAGAGTTTTCCGCAAAAATAACAAGTGTTTTTTTTTGATGAAACAAAACTACTCAGTTCAGTTTAGTTATATTATAAAACGAAACCGTTTAGTCGTCGTAAAACCACAGGGCGGGGCAATGCTGCAAAAATCCAAGCTTGAAAGCTCATCAGCAACTGAGCGCCACCCCAAAGAGCGCCCATCTTTTTTAATAGCCATTCTTATTGCCTTAATTTTAGGTGGAATTGGTGTTTTCACTCTCAGCAGGCTGCGAGCTGCAAATACGCCGGCACCTGTACCAGTTGCAGCACCAAAGATTACAACAGTCACAGCGCTGGGACGACTCGAACCGAATGGAGAGGTGATTAAATTATCTGCACCAACTTCAAACCAAGGCAGTCGTGTTGAACAACTGTTGGTGAAAGAAGGGGATAGTGTCAAAGCAGGGCAAGTAATTGCGATTATGGAAAACCGCGATCGCTTACAAGCATCTTTACGCGAAGCCGATCGAAAAGTCGCAGTTACGAAAGCACAACTAGCACAAGTTCAAGCTGGGGCAAAACAAGGTGAACTCAGCGCACGACAAGCGGATATCAAGCGCTTCCAAGCCGAATTGGCAGGTAATGACAAAACTCAACAAGCTACTATTGCCCGATTAGAAGCACAATTAAAAGGTGAGATAGCCGCGCAACAAGCCACAATCAACCGCTTGCAGGCTGAATTACAAGGGCAAAAACAAGCACTGACAGCTACAGTTGCCCGGTTAGCCGCCGAGCGTCGCAATGCCCAAGCTGACGTAAAACGTTATGAAAATCTTTATAAAGAAGGTGTGATATCAAGTCAAGAAGTTGACCGTCGCCGTTTGAGTGCTGAAACTTCATCTCAGCAACTTATCGAAAGCCAAGCTACACAAACACGTACTATCGCCACATTAGAACAGCAAATCAGTGAAGCTAGAGCCAACCGCGATAAAGACATTGCCACATTAGAACAGCAAATCAACGAAGCCAGAGCCACCCGCGACCAAACACTTGCGACTTTGCAGCAACAAATCAATGAAGCCAAAGGTACTCTTAGCCAAACCGCCGAAGTTCGTCCCACTGATATAGCCATAGCTCAAGCGGAAATTAATAGCGCGATCGCCAGCGTCGAACGTATCCGCGCCGAACTTGCACTTGCGTATATTCGCGCTCCCAAAGACGGACGGATTTTGAAGATTAATACTCGTGCAGGCGAAACAGTCGGGAATGAGGGAATTGTCGATTTTGGCGAAACAGGTCAGATGTACGCTGTTGCCGAAGTGTATCAGAGCGATATTAACAAAGTGCGTCAAGGTCAATTCGTGCGCGTCAAAAGCGATTCTTTACCAGGGGAATTACAGGGGCAAGTTGAGAGAATTGGGTATCAAGTGCAACGTCAAAATGTCATTAACAGCGACCCATCGAGCAATATCGACTCACGCATTATTGAGGTCTATGTCCGTCTTAATAATGCCTCCACCGAAAGAGCAGCTAAATTTACAAATCTGCAAGTTCAAACCATAATTCAACTTGAATAAGAAGGAAGTAGGGAGTGTGAGGAGTAGAGAGAGATATTTAGACTTTTAATTCCTAATTCTAAACTCTAACTTTTGACTCTTAACTCTAACTCCAAATTCTGATCTCTAACTTATAACTCCTAACTCCTAACTCCTAACTCCTAACTCCTAACTCCTAACTCCTAACTCTTAACTCTTAACTTCTAACTCCTAACTCTTAAATCCCTACTCCCTAATTTCATATGGTTGGTTTTATTCAACAATTACAGCGTCGCACCCCTTTAGGCTGGTTGCAACTCAGTCACGAAAAGGGTCGGTTTTTAGTAGCACTATCGGGTATTGCCTTTGCCGATGTCCTCATGTTCATGCAACTGGGATTTCAGACGGCATTATTTGATAGTAATACCCGATTGCACTACAGTATGCAAGGTGACATTTTCTTAGTTAGTCCGCAAGCGCGAAACCTGGCAAATATGAATTCATTTACCAGGAGAAGAATGTTTCAAGCAATGGATGTGCCAGGTGTAAAATCGGCAGAACCGATGTATGTAAACTTTCTCGATTGGAAGAATCCGCAAACGGGAAAGAAAACGACTGTGTTAGTAATGGGTTTCAATCCCGATAAACCTGCACTTGACTTAGTTGAAGTCAATCAACAACTCAATAAAATCAAGTTGCCCGATACAGTTTTATTTGACAGCGCTTCACGTGGAGATTATCTCGAAGTTTTACCGAAACTCACAGCAGGTAACTCGGTAACTACTGAAATCAATCGCCGGACTATAACAATTGATGGTTTATTTAAAGTAGGAGCTTCATTTATTGCCGATGGTAGCTTAGTAACTAGCGACCAGAATTTTTTGCGACTTTTTCCCCAACGCGAACCAGGTAGCGTTAGTTTAGGGTTAGTGCAATTACAACCAGGATACGACCCGAAGTTAATAGCAGACCAATTGCGATCGCATCTCGGTAACGATGTGCGCGTCCTAACCAAAGAAGAGTTTATCGCATTTGAGAAAAAATATTGGCAAGAAAATACTGCCATCGGCTTTATTTTTAGCTTAGGTACGGCAATGGGGTTCATGGTGGGAGTAATTATTGTGTATCAAGTTCTCTCCACCGACGTTAATGCCCATATGAAAGAATATGCGACTTTCAAAGCAATGGGATATCGCAACTTTTTTTTATTGAGTGTGGTGTTTGAAGAAGCAATTATTTTGGCAGTACTTGGTTTTATACCTGGTGTTTCCGTCTCGTTTGGGCTGTATGCAATGACGCGCAACGCCACAAACTTACCAGTTATCATGACCTTAGCGCGAGCAATTCAAGTACAAATTTTAACTCTAATTATGTGTATGATTTCGGGTGCCGTTGCAACCCGTAAAGTCCAATCTGCCGACCCGGCGGATATGTTTTAACTTGATTTAAAATATATCTACACCCACTATAATCGGCAATATGCTTTTAGAACTGCAACAAATTATCGTAAAACCGGGTCAGCAAATGTTGCTCCAAGATGTTAGTTGGCAGCAGTTAGAAAATATTTTGTCAGAAATGGAAGAAAGGAGTGCTGTACGCATTTCTTACAGTTATGGCACGTTAGAAATTATGGTTCCTCTACCCGAACACGAAAAAGATAAAGAATATATTGGTGATTTGGTCAAAATTTTGTTAGAAACGCTTCAAATTGATTTTGAACCTTTTGGTTCTACAACACTGAAAAATCAGCAAATGCTTCAAGCAGTAGAAGCAGATACCTGTTTTTATATTCAAAATCAAGCTGCTGTTATTGGCAAAAATCGCCTTGATTTAACTGTAGACCCACCTCCAGACTTAGCAATCGAAATTGATATTACTTCCCGGACTCGATTTAATAACTATGAGCTTTTGGGAGTTCCTGAACTTTGGCGGTATACACAAAAAGGTCTGGAGATTTCCTTGTTACAGCAGGGAAAATATATAAAATCTGATAATAGTCCTAATTTTCTTGATATTTCAATTGTTGAGTTGGTCAATGAGTATGTTCAGCAATGTTTGACTATTGGTAGAAGTCAGGCTATGCGTAATTTTAGAAATTGGGTAAAGGATAATTTATAATTTCTAGTTCGATATGCTTCAGTTAATCTTAAAAAATAGAATTATGTAGTAGGTTGGGTGAAACGTAGTGAAACCCAACAAATAACGTAATGAATATTGAATTATGCTACGGATAGTATTTGCGAAACATTAGATAATATAGCGTTTCCCAATCTCATCAGGTACAGCAATTTTACAATAAGTAGGGGCGCAAGCATGAGCGCCCCTACAAATGTACCTCACCTGTTTGGGAACTGCTATATTTTTAATGTCGTAAAAACAAGGTTTTTGAAATCTTGGGTTATGCTACGCTACCCTGTCGGAAAGCAACGCTTACACACAACCTACGAAATTTTTACCTGAAAAGGCTAGTTTTTGAGCAATATTACTTATTGGCATCCAGAATTCGAGGTTAACTTGACACTCAGGGTTCAAAAGTGCAGTTTTGAATATTGACGGCTGGAAAGCTTTTCCGACAACAAATTTTTGGTTGGATATTTATTTATTTAGAAGCCCCCTTAAAAACGTTGCATTTATACCCATCTGTACTTAATATTATGAACGGCTCTATTTTTATTTAATTTTTAAAATTTCTACTTTTTATGGGAAACACTCGAAATAAACATCGAGTCTAGGTTTGTCAGAAGTTAGAAAATGTTGTGTAAATCTATGATGTCAATACTTCGCGCCAATCACTGGCTTTCAACTTATTTTAGTAATGCAGTGTTCCAAAGCGCTGTAACTCCATTAAAAAATCATCTTCATGTAACTACCATTATAGCCGGGATAGCTGCATTACCTCTTGTAGCTACCCCTGTTCGCGCATTAGAAGTACAGATAAATCCCCAAAAACCGCTGTTAGGCGATACTATCTCGGTAATCATGAATTTAGATAACTCCACTCGCAACAGTAACGTCACAGTCACAAGTGGTAAAGATACATATCCAGCTTACGAAATTGCACCAAATAAATATCGGGCTTTGATTCCGACCACACCCTTAGAAAAAGCAGGTGGTCGGACAATTAAAATTGATGCAGGTGGCGAAAGCAAAAATATACCCATTCAAGTGGGGAGTCGGAAATTTACCGTACAGCGCATAAATTTACCACCTGGTAAAGCTGGAGTATCAGCAACAAAATACGAACTCCAACGCGCAAATGAATTTCGGGCAGTACGCAGTCCAGAAAAACTTTGGAATGGCACTTTTGTAAAACCCAGTCAAGCGCGTATGAGTACACCCTATGGTGTTCGTCGCTACTATAATGGTAAATTTGCAAATGACTATTACCATCGCGGTTTAGATTTCGCAGGCGGTACCGGTTCACCTGTGGTTGCACCAGCAGCCGGACGTGTCGTTTTAGTCGGAACAGTGTCGCAAGGCTTCCGAGTTCATGGTAATGTTATCGGTGTTGACCACGGACAGGGAGTAGCAAGTATATTTATGCACTTGAGCAAAATTCTTGTTAAAGAAGGCGATGTTGTCAAGCCCGGTCAACTAATTGGCAAAATAGGTTCTACAGGAGCTTCTACGGGACCGCACCTCCATTGGGGCTTGTATGTTAATGGTAAATCCATTAGTCCAATGCCTTGGTTAAACGGTAGCGTGGAATAGTAAAAATACATAACAGATGTATATTTGCTACATAATTTGCGTGTAAGTTGTTTACAATTGGGAAAAATAAAGCAAATAATAGATTCGATTGATACCGTTTCTATCTGACGCATGGTGGCTGAAAAAATATGAGTGTTATGAGTATTGAAAAAATTGTAGGACAAGCTCTCCAAGATGGTTATTTAACACCAACAATGGAAGCAGAAGTCGGGCGAATCTGCGACCATGCGTCGGAACTTTCCCTCGAAGAGTATATGGCGTTAGACCGTTTGATGGGTGCTATTTTAACTGGCGAGGTAGTAGCAGTACCTCGCAAGCAGTTTATTAACGTTATGGAAGAATTGGTTTTGACCGAAGCGATCGCTCGCGTTGCCGAAATCGAAGCAACCAGCGAAGGCTCGCTCGATGTTGGGGATATTGCGGCTTATGCCCTCAACCGTCTTCTCCCCCTCTATGCGACCACCGAAGAAGGTGCCACTTGGCAGCGTCAACGTGCTAAAGCTGAACTACAGGAATTGATTTGTCAGCGAGTCAACGAAGCGATCGCTCGCAACCTTGACCGACCTAACGACGATAAAACTCCTGTGTTGGGTAAAAACACTGGTAATGAGGTACTGCGTCAAGTCAGCACCTTACTCCAAGCTTACGCACCAAACTTCGAGCAAAAATAACAGTTTTAATAACAAGTGTTAGTTTCCGTTGTCATTTGTCATTAGTTATTGGCAAGGGGAGAGTTTAACTAACACCTACCAACAACTAATAACAAAACTTAACTACTTTCTAACTTCAACTGGTGTCCCGACCTTAACCTGTTTATATAGCATCCGGACATCAGGATTTCGCATTCGCAAACAACCGTGCGACACCGCAGTCCCAACTAAACTATCATCAGGTGTGCCGTGAAAACCGATTTCATTGTGCCCATCCGACCAAAAGCCAATCCATCGGTCGCCCAACGGACTATTGGCACCAGATTCAAACACCTTCCCGGTAATAGGATGCTTCCATATTGGATTAAGCTGCATGTGAATAACTGGAAACGTACCTAATGGAGTTTCCCAGCCTTTTTTACCAACTCCAAGCGGAAAGCTAGCAATTACCTCACCTGTTTGGTAAACATAAACTCGGCGATCGCTCAAGTCTATAACCAATCGACGCTCGTTCGACATAATATTCGGCTGCGGCTTCAAAGATGAATTTTGAGGTGACATTGCTCTTGCCGAAGTATCATAAACTACATTTTGGCTTGATTGGAAGAAGCGTGTAATTTTTTCTAAAATCGAAGTTTCATTGTTTACTGGTTTTTGCAGCTGCTTAAGCGGGTCTGTAGCCGATGTCACAGTGGTATAAGGCTTCGTCGGCTGAGTCGAACCATTAGAACTAGAAACATGCCAACGCACAGCCAAGGTCAGCAAAGCTGTACTAAAGCATAGCAGCATAACTATCCGCGCCACAGAATCATTTCTAACCATCCCCTACTCCAGCATTGTTGGCTTTAAATTTATCGTACCCTAATCAAATTTTCATGCCTTAATCCATACTTTACACCTCATACCGTAAAACTTCAAAGACTTCCAAGACTGCAAGGGAGAAACGGAATTGGGGTTGCGGGGAAAGGTGTAGAAAATTGGATATATAAGGATTTTTTCCTTTAACCAATACTCATGAACCGCCAAAACCACGACAAGTATTGCAAAAACTTCTATATTCCAAATTCCCCTCCCCTTCTCCTCTTTTCCCCTTTCCCCCTTCCCTACATCAAAACTTTACAAATTTTTATTAGTTCCGTTACTAAATATTCTTACGCCTATGGGCACACTAAGGCTATAAAGACCGAATCAATTAACTGCATCTACAAAAATCGGGATTTAAATTATTACAACCTGGAACCAAATCGGTGTAATAAACAATCGTTAATGTGGTGTGGTGGGAGAAAGAACATGTTTGAGAAATTATTGCTAGCAGTTACGATTACATTTTCCTTGAATCTGTGTTTGCACATCCGCGAACCAGATAAAACGAATACAGGTGCTATCCAACGATTAACCGAAGCATCTCCAACAATTTTGGTAACAATATTTAAGAAATAGATATCAAAATTGGTAATAAGTAATTGGGAATTGTAAAGATTTTCCCGATTACCGATTATAAATTTACTCATTCTCAGTTATCAATTATTGAGTTCAGTGTGCTGTATAAATATACATGGCATTACAGTATATTTGTAGGGCAGGTAAATTTAGCGCTCTGGATTAGGAGTGGTGCAAAGCAGCATTGCGCCGCCAAATTATTCTTTAAAAAGAATAATAACGTTCATAGCCGCATATACAGATGTCAAGAAATCGCCGGCAATAATATACCTCGGTGTTACAGTCAGGAATCCGGCACTATAGAGGGGAACATGTAGCCTTAATGCAGGTCTAATAGATAGGGATGTTAAAAAGCCAGTACGATCTATGAGTCAATCAATAACTGTGTCCTGGTCAGATTCAAATACCAGGCTTCCGGAAGCACCGGTGCAAGTTGATAAACTCTCAAACCACGACTTAATTCTACGCTGTCAAACTGGACTGCGTCCCGAAACTGCTGCGTTCGCGGAATTAATGCGTCGCTATCAAAGTCAGGTGGAAAGAGTTTTGTACCATCTTGCCCCCGATTGGGCAGATAGGGCGGATTTGGCTCAGGAAGTTTGGATTCGAGTTTTTCGGAACGTTAGCAAGCTCCAAGAGCCTGCAAAATTCCGAGGCTGGTTGAGCCGTATTGCTACCAACTTGTTTTACGACGAGTTACGGAAACGCAAACGGGTAGTTAGTCCGCTGTCGCTTGATGCTCCCCGCTCGGTAGACGATGGCGAAATGGATTGGGAAATTGCTGGTGATACACCAGGACCGGAAGAAGAACTTACCACTCGTGAGTTTTACGAACAACTGCGCGAAGCGATCGCTGACCTGCCCGAAGTATTCCGTACTACGATTGTCCTTCGAGAAATCGAGGGCATGGCATATGAAGAAATCGCCGAAATTACAGGTGTATCTTTAGGTACAGTCAAGTCACGCATTGCTCGCGCTCGTACCAGACTGCAAGCGCAATTGCAAAGCTATCTCGATGCATAAGCTTCGAGAATCTAATTTTCAGTTGTGCTGCCGAATTGTATAATTAAGTTAAAAACTTTTCGAGTGCTTCTGCCACAAGAAATAACTACAATTTCTCACCTTTGTCCGCTTTGTTTACCCGTGTATGAATTGGTAATAATGTTAAGATGAATACTAATTCTGAATTTGACGACCGTTCCCGCTCGCAGCCTACATCAGGTTTGCCGAATGGGAATGCAAGGCATACCAACGATTTTACGGGTGCTATGGATATGGTGAAGCGCGATCGCTTCGAGTTATTAAGTGCTTACCTCGATGGCGAGGTAACAGCAGCTGAACGTAGACAGGTCGAAGATTGGTTAGCTAATGACCAGTCAGTCAAGCAATTGCATCAGCGACTTTTGAAGTTACGGTCTGGATTGCGGACTATGCCAATTCCGCAATCGCAACAGCCTGTTGCCGTAATCGAGAAAGTTTTACAGCGATTGCATAATCGTTCGAGATTATTACATATGTTTGGTGGGGCTGCTATAGCAGCTTGTGCGTTTGGTGTAGTATCGGGTTTATTCTCCGGTGACTCCCGCACAATGGAATTTGCAAAACAGCCAATCGAACAAACTCAACCTACGGTTAAATCGCCTACGGCTTCACCAATAATGGTTGCGGTAACTCTCAACGGACCACCGATTACAATTCCGAAAACAGCAAAAATTTTGCCGGAAAATTCAAGCAAACGGCAACAGCCAACAACAAGGTCTGAAAACAGCTTATACTAATAGCTTTTTCGTTGCCTGTTAGCGTGCTAGTTTGGGCTATGCTTAATATTACTCAAAATATTTTATCGAAATACCGCAACTACTCCACCAGCCATCATCTTGTGGAGTGCCCCCCAAATGGTAAACTAGGCTTGCTTCCATTAAGTAAGCCCAAGCTAACCCAAGGGAATTTCGGTATTGAGGTAAAGTACTGACATAACCTTTTAAATTGAATATTTCAATCTGCTGTCGATTATAGAGGTTTTTTGATTTTTGTCTAGAGGGTTGGTAATCTTCCAACTCATCCAGATGATTCAAAACCTCACAATGGGCAAACGATAGTAAAAATCCACAAACGAATTTATCTCCCAGCGTCATTGCCGGATACCCTTGTGGCAGTGCAAACAATCTACCAATTGCAAATGCGGGCAAGGCATCAACAACTTTCCCCGCACAATACTTGGTATAATTTTCTTCACCTGGTTTGAGAGTACCGTATACAAATACTTTTAACATAGCTTCATGATTATGTTATTAATTTTGCGCGATGTAGAGACGCGATATATCGCGTCTCTCCAAGTTTTCAACGCTAATAACAGCCTTGCTGAGTTGATTTAAGAAGATTTCTGCGAACGTCGCAAAAATGGTAACAAATCTTCTAATATTGTTTCGTGGTAATGTTCTTGCGGGTAATGTCCAACGTTCTGAAGTGTGACTATTTCGCCATTTGGGATGGCTTGAGCGAAACGAGAAGCCATTTCGACTTTTAGCCAAGGGTCGATTATACCCCACTGAATTAATACTGGCTGTTTCCAATCTTTGAAACCAGTTTCGATTTCCGCCATTGATGACGCAAGTTGTAAGTTACGGATACTCGCTAATAAACCTCGTCCGGAAGCAGAACTTTTTAAATATGGTTTACGGTAAATACCTAAATCGGCTTCAGGAATAACGTAACGGGCACCACTTTCTAAAGTGCGGTCAACAAGTAAGGGGTCTTGAGTCATCATTTCACCTGCTAAAGGAAGACCCATTTGTTGAATTTTCCAGGGCAACTTAGCTGATGTAGCAATGGGAGTATTTAAAATAGCGATATTAGCGATTTGTTCGGGATAGCGTAATGCATATTGCAACCCGACCGAACCGAGAAAACCTTGAACTACTAAAGAAAAACGTTCGAGTTCAAGGGCTTTGACAAATGCTGCCAAGGCAGTGATAAAAGCATCGGGGGTGTAGGCGAACTCGTGTTTTTCGGGTTTAGCAGAAAAACCAAAGCCAATCCAATCGGGTGCTATAGCGCGGGTTCCTTGTTTGGCTAAAGCTGGCATAATATTGCGCCAACTATAGCTTTGGGAAACTAAGCCGTGCAGTAAGACAACGGGTAGCAAGTCACTACGACCGATAGGTTGAGATTCGCGGTAAAACCATTCTAAAGAGTCGATTTTTATCTTTTTTTCTTCGATTGACACTGTTTTTAATTTGTTATTTGTTATTTGTCAGTTGTTAGTCTTTATTTGTCGATGTTGTAGCATTTAATACTAATAAAACGTAGTAATTCATGGGGAAGCGTAGTATTTTAAAATGAATAAGCCATCCGACTCTTTTCTACTAGCTACTGACTACTGACCATTAGAAAGAATCATCTCACGAATTGCGATCGCAGTGGCAGGAGCGAGTAAAACGCCGTTGCGATAATGTCCGGTGGCAAGCAGGATATTACTACCTAGTAGCTTTTCAATGATGGGTGCGGGACGATTTTCAGGACGCGGACGCAAACCCGTCCAAGTACGAATTAAGTTAGCGTCAGCAAGTTGGGGACAAAACGATATAGCTTGCTGTTTTACCGATTCCAATAATTCGGCATCTGGAGGTAATGAATTACCTGCAACACTTGGAAATTCGACTGTTGCACCAACCCAATAATCTGTAGTTGGGACAATTCCCGCACCGCAGGGAACAATATGCACGTCTGAAGCGGTGAGTGCAGGTTGAAAATCCGGATTACCTAAAGCATGACCGACGTGGAAATGCAAAGCTTGTCCCAACACCGGACGAATATCAACTTTTTGCTTTAGCTGTGCAGTTAGGGGTGACGAACCCAACCCAGCAGCAACAATAACCCAATCTGCTTTGATTTTACCTTCGCTTGTTTCAATGGTGTTGCAGTCAAGGGAATGCGAGATACCTAATACTTCAACGCCAAATTTGAAAATTACACCATTTGATATAGCCGCATCAACCAAAGCCAAAGTTAGGGTTGTAGGGTCGAGTTGCCTATCTTGGGGGGAGTAAACAGCACCGATAAACCTTTCAATATTGACTTGCGGACAAGCAAGAGTCAGTTTTGCTTTATCCCAAATTTCCAAATTCCAACCTTGGGAGTGACGAGTCGCTGCTAGATTTTCCCAAAGAGTCAAATTATCACCATCCAAACACAAGCTAAGAATTCCCTGTTTGTTAAAGGGTATTTTGCGTTTAGAAATAGCTTCTAATTTTGGAATCCATTGTTCGTAAAGCTCAATACTAGCTTGTCGCATTTGCCAAGCTTTACCCTTAGTTTTTTGGCTAATAATCCCCATCAAAACCCCCAAAGCTGCCCCTGTAGAAGCTTGTGCCGGTGGTTGTTTGTCGAGAACCGTGATTTTTAAACCCGGTACTTGAGAGAGTTCGTATGCGATCGCACTGCCAACAACACCGCAGCCAATAATTACTACATTCATAATGTCAATTAAGGGAGTAGGGAGTAGG
This sequence comes from uncultured Calothrix sp., assembly GCA_964242965.1. Taxonomy (GTDB): domain Bacteria; phylum Cyanobacteriota; class Cyanobacteriia; order Cyanobacteriales; family Nostocaceae; genus JANNFJ01. The sequence continues at coordinate 38,058 of CAXTCQ010000031.1, forward strand.
GAGTAGGGGGAGCAGGGGGAGTAGAAGAAGTACGAGAAGTGGAGAAAGTGGAGGAAGTGAAGATATTTTAATTATTAAATCTTCACTCTTCACTCTTAACTCTTAACTCTTAACTCTTAACTCTTAACTCCCTACTCCCTCAAATTACCCTTTTTCAGATGAATTACTAGCTTGAGGTAATAGCTGGAGGAATTTATCAAAATCAGCGTAGGCTGCTACGTAGTTATTGTAAGCAACTGATTGATTACCAGCAGTAGCAGCTTGGTCAACCTTTACCAGATGGTCGAAAACATCCCGTGCGACTTTGCGTGCGACGGGTTGGTCTTTGGGTAGAAGATTGGGAATAATATAACTCATGTCCAAACGAGCTTCAGCCATTGGTCCATGTGTAAAATTGCCAACCTTAATCCAGTCCTTTTGTGCAATTAGGTTTTCGAGTTCGGGTGCGCGATCGCGTACAGCAAGGATATCAGTTTTATATTCATCAATCTTTTGCAGTTGCGCTTGCGTATAGGTTGGAGGTGGAGTTGCGACGGTAGGTCCACCGCAACTTATCAAGAATGTTGCCAAAAATACCAAAATTAAGGAGATAAAATTCCGTTGACGGGCCATAAACAAAGCTTATTTGTTAGCTAATTAACAGTAATTAACAGTGTCATTTTAGATCGGAGCGTGTAGTTTGTTATCCTTATCGGCAAAGGTTTTTACGAAATTTTGTAATTTGCCGTATCTTTGACAAATGACACCAAAACTGCATTCTTCATTTCAACGAAGGTCTTTTCAGACAACTCAAGCCTGGTAAGCAACGAAAACTTTGAATTGTAAGACAAAATAGGAGACGACGACTAAAGCTTACGAACCGCCCCACATCCTACTGCTTACTCCCTACTCCCTCGTTCATGTTTTCGGGCATACTTATTTAAAATAATGATTAGAAAAAGTTAATTTTAAAGTTGTCAAATCGTTCCCGAACTTGATAAGCTGAAACACTAGTATCATCAGCTTTTTAGCGATTTTTCTGCCGTCAAATTAGAAAACGTGCTGACACCAAATGAATGTCTTAATAAATTCAAACATAAATAAAGGACAGTGTTGAACGTGAATGCAGCTGAGATGGGAACTAGCCTCGAATTTGCCAGTAACATAGCCACCATAGTCAATTTATTTAAGCGTGAATTTCCAGACGCAAAATCTGACTTGAAACCTTGGCACAATGACCCCGACACGCGAGAGTTAATTGACCCCGACTCTATCGATATTGGTTTTCATTTCCCCGGTATTAGTCGTTCTTGGTGTGTTCGTAGCCTTCTATTCCAAATTCGCTTATACCAAGACCCGATTCATAATTTTCGACGAGTTATCGGTGTGGAAGTCGCCGGATTCGACCATCGCGGTGAAGCATGGCGACTTTCAACAGTCGAAAACTGGAGTTTTGTTGGTAGAAGCCAACCAAGCCAAGAAGTTGGAGAAAAACTCAAACTATTTTGCCAACAAATATTAGAAGTCTTCAACAAGGGACTTCCAAAAAATTAATCATATAGCGGAGTTAGGGAGCAGGGGAGTGGGGGAGTAGGAAAGCAAAAGGAAACTATCTCCCTATCTCCCTATCTCCCTATCCCCTTTACCCTTTACCCTTTACCCTTCTTAACTTTGACAGTTTCCATCTACACAGAAGGAGGAGTTGTAGGTATTTGAACGCTTACCAAAAAGGGTATAGCGATTGTCGCGGATTTGTTCGTAAAATTTATCTCCTACCCACTTTACTCCTGGTAATGCGCGATACGCATCGACAAAAATACTTCCCATTGGCAATAAACGCCCAATTTCTTCAGCTGCATCGCTACCTTGCCAGCGTCGTTCGGGTGTCTTGGCATCGATTAAAATCATTCCCATCTCGCAATCTTGGGGTGTAATTCCCCATTGTCCGAGTGTTTGCGCGTCCTGCATTGATGCGTAACGAAATAGTTTACCTTGGTCGAGATTTTCGAGAAGTTGTACTAAGGTGACGCAGAGGTTGCAATTCCCATCGTAGATTACGTAGTAATTCATGAGTTTAAAGAATTTTAAGATAACTATAAATATGTTTACATTTTTTAATTTTACTTGTTCTGGTTGCGTGCGATTTCGATCGTACTTGTATATTTCTTTTTTCAAGGGCAAGGCTGTTTCATTTTTCGGAGAAAATCAGTTTAGCACACGGTATTGTCGGGGCGGGGAGACCCCGCCCCTACGACTCACATTCAAACGAAAAACGATATTTACAGATTTATTATATAAAGAATGAAACTTGGAAGGATCAACAAAAGTCTATAATGCTTAATAATGTGCGTAAGTCCTAAATAAAAAATCTCCCTCCCCTACAAAAATAGGGAAGGGAAAAAACGCTTGATTTAACTTTTTACAACCAATCCCGATAGGCAGAAATTTCGTTGACACTAATTTCAAACGGCATTCCCTTACCAATTGGTGGATAAACGCGGATTTTTGCATTTTTGCAAAAGCGTTCAAGTTGCTTGCCAATTTGCGGAATATTACTAACAATGTGCCAGTAACTAACAATATCGGGACAATCAACTGTTAATCTTAAAGTTGTATTATCAGTTGTTAAATACCACTGACAATTTGATAGCAATGCTTGGGTAATTTGGTCGCAAGCTTCGTATACGCACCGACCTATTGAACGTTCGAGTTCAAACTGAATCATTCTATCAAGTTGCGTAACTTTAGCTGGTGGCAAATCATCAGGATTTAGAAAAGATTTATTCATGTATCAGCCCTTTCTAGCTGTGAAAAGTTAAGAATTAGGAGTTAGGAGTCAAGAGTTAAAATAAACACTATTTGGTTAAGGTTTTTGGAGAGATTATTGGTTGTAAAGACTAGAGAAATAAAAAAAGATGGAGGGAAATGGAGAGAATACATCGCCGGATTTTCTCGCGTTATAGCAACTGCCCTAAAAGGGTAAAGGTAAAAAATAGTCTTTTACCTACTCTATACTTAACTTTATTGAGTTCAGTATAGAGTATTAATTAGCAATTAATATTCTCAATTCCTAACTTCTGTAAAGACGTGAAATTACCCTGCGGGTTCCGCGTTGGCGCAGCCGCCCTGAAAGGGCTAGCGGTACGCTTCTCTACATTCTTAACTCTTAATTCTTAACTCTTAATTCTTAACTCTTAATTCTTAACTCGTAATTCCTAACTCGTAATTCCTAACTCTAAACATTTATGCCGCAATCAAATGCAATTCCAACCACAAACGGGGGTCTGCATCTTTAAGCGTTGATTTGGGGTCGCGCAATAATCGTGTCGCATTTAAGAATACAACTTGCATCAATCCCATGTTGTCTGCCATCTCTCTAAGAACCTCTTTTTTTGCTTGTATATAAGGCATTATTTCATCTGAACAATAAATTCCTATATACCGAATGCGTTTTGGAGGTCGTCCCCAATATGAGGAAATAACTTTTACATAGCAGCCGTCTAATAATTCGCCAACTGCTGGATAATACTGTTGAATAATTCGCGCAAATTCTTTGGCGAGAAGGTCTTCAGTAATCATTACAAAACCGATTTCCGTAGCGCTCATCACATTATTTAATATAGCATAAACTTATCATATAAAGCTGATACACAAGTTATGTTTATAAATATCAAAAAAGTTCATTTACAACAATTAAATATCGGATTGAAAAAATATTCAATTGTATAATTATTAAATTATTGTTTTTATATAAAAATAAAAAATATTTGAATATTTTTTTATAAATAATTAAAAAATATATGAAACATAATCGGTATTAAACTTATAAAAACCCGATATCTTAAAGACACCGGGTTTCCTTAAATTTGCAAATTTTTAAATAACTAGGTATGCAAAATTATTTATATACCTTTTTTTGCTGTTTACTTTGCTGAATACAGAATTCCGAATTCATGAATATATAATTAATTTTACACGGGCACTTACTGCTAAATTTTCAAATTTGCCTTAATTAATGCAAATTACGTTCTGATACTAAAATTTCTGCAAGAATGGGAGGTATTTCTTTAAGGTCGCTATATCCATCAGCAGCCTTAATCGGTGAAGAAAAAGTGTAATTGGGGTCGCATTCGCCAGTATCATAAACTTGAATAAACCACTTATCCGGTAATCCTTCAAGGCTAACTTCGACTATATACCAATATTCACCTAGCAAGCGCGAATTGATAACGACAAACCATTCTTTATAGTCTGTCGAAATATTCCATTCTTCTATCAAAAAATTTAACGCTAACTTGCCAGCTTCTTTTGCAGACAACAGCATATTACTCATGAAGGAATCTCTGGATATAAACCTAGTTGTTTTGATAGTTCGCGGGCAATATGAATTAAAAATTCTGCCCCTTCTTGATTGTTTTCGTGAACAAATATACCCGCGACTCGTAGCATTGTCCGAATTAATCCAGCATCGAGTAATTCGGATTCAGCTTCTAATACTTCTGGTTCTTGACCGTTAGGACAATTAATTAGCTTATCAATCAAGTTAAAGTATTGATTTAGTCTTTCTGGCGATTCGTCTTGATTAAGTTGGTTTGATGTTGTGTTCATGGGAGGAATGGTTATAAGGAAAAATTTAGGAGACGGAATTTAGGAGATGGAATTCAGGAGTCAAGAAATGAAATTCAGGAGTCAGGAGTTAGAATTCAGTATTAATTGTGGGCTGATGGTAGATATATTAAATTTAATACTCTCGCCTTCTGCATCTGTCTACAATCAGATGGTAGTATCAAACCCCACCTAATTAATTTATTCCTAACTCCTAACTCCTGACTTCCGAATTTAGATTTATTTCTCAACATTGTTATGCCACATTTTTTCTAACATTTGTACTTGTTGTTTATAAATAGCAGCACGATAAATCAGATATCTATCATAAATAAAAATACTTATAGCTATGCCAATAGGAATAAGTAATAATAAACGTTGCAAAATCACAAAAAAATTGTATTTATCGAGCAAAGCAGATAATTCTTGAACAAAACTCATAATATCTAATTCTTGCTTTGCTTCAATCGAATCTAAAAAGCTAGTCGTGTAAGTTTTTTCTAAATAAATAGATGGATTTTCTAGAAAATTAAAATTATCGAATTCGTTAAATGTATTAGCTACTTGTATCTTTTCTAACTCTAAATGTCGTTGCCAAATTACCCCAAATACAACTATCTCCGGAGAAAGCACGGCTAAAGTAACCAAACAAACAGTTAGAACATTTATAACTTTGCCTTTCATGCTATTTCTCCTTGCTATACAGCATCTAACTACCAGATATAACTGGCATAAATTCTTATTACCTCTAATACATATTTCTTTGCTTACGCTTGATGCAACCTGAATAATTCAAATTTTAAGTTGTCGATAATTTCTTAGAAGTATCAGGACTCACACAATTAAAACCTTTGATGTCAATTGATTCTAGATAAGAAAACGTTTTTCTAACATCGAGGGGTTAAGAAGTCCCCCCCCTTTGCAGGAGGGGGTAGAGGGGAATCTCTGCGTAAATCCTATAGCTTTTATAGCAGTTGCCACTGTAATGGTCGTTTTTGCTTTACGGATTAAGATTATTAAACATATTAAAGTTGTACTCACAGCCCCAAAGATATAATTGACGGGTACTTCAATAATTTATAGGGGTAGGGGTACTAGTATTTTTGAGATGGGGTACTAGTATTTACGAATTAGGGTGCTGGTATTTCTGCACTCAATATTTAGCCTGCATCTTCGCTTTATATCGCCCGAATTTATCTCTATAGGCAGAATCATAAACAATGCACTCAAATAATCATCCGGCTTAAGGAATATATATTAATGGCATATTTAACTGATGCCATTAACAAATTATTAAAGTTATTATCTAAAATAAAAACAGTGGCAAATAATCGTAAACTAAACAAAAAAAATCTTCATTTCAGGTAATAATCAATATTAAGGGCATTTTGAATAGCAAAAATTTATACACATCTAGTAAAGTAAGTAAATTTTTGGTAGTGAACCGAGATTTGAAGGAGTTGATAAAATGCGAATTGCTCATGACATCACAGAATTAATTGGACACACACCTTTAGTACAGCTCAACAAAATCCCTCAAGCCGAGGGATGCGTTGCAACAATTGTCCTCAAACTCGAAGGCATGAACCCTGCTGCTTCGGTGAAAGACCGTATTGGTGCAAGTATGGTGAAGGAGGCAGAAGCAGCGGGATTTATTCAGCCAGGAAAAACTCTGTTGGTAGAACCGACATCGGGAAATACAGGAATTGCGCTGGCGATGGTGGCAGCTGCGCGAGGCTATAAGTTGATTTTGACGATGCCTGAGACAATGAGTACGGAACGTCGGGCAATGTTGCGTGCTTACGGCGCATCCTTGGAGTTAACACCTGGAAGCGAAGGAATGCGCGGGGCTATTCGTCGCGCTGAGGAGATTGTTGCTAGTACTAATGATGCGTACATGTTACAACAGTTTCGCAACCCCGCAAACCCCTTAATTCACCGTGAAACTACAGCCAAAGAAATTTGGACTGATACCGATGGGCAAGTTGATTTTGTGGTTGCTGGCGTTGGTACAGGGGGAACGATTACTGGTGTTGCCGAAGTTATCAAGCAACGTAAACCTAGCTTTCGGGCGATCGCAGTCGAACCGAAAAACAGCCCCGTCCTTTCCGGTGGCAATCCTGGAGCGCACAAAATTCAAGGTATTGGTGCTGGTTTTATCCCGGAAGTTCTCCGTACTGATTTAATTGATGAAGTAATTCGCGTTAGTGATGATGACTCGATGCACTACGGACGGCGTTTAGCACGGGAAGAAGGTTTACTATCGGGAATATCTTCGGGTGCAAACTTGTATGCAGCAATACAAGTAGCCCAGCGACCCGAAAATGCCGGAAAGTTAATCGTTGTCATTCAACCTTCCTTTGGCGAACGCTATCTGAGTACTCCCATGTTCCAAGATTTGGCAATGGAAGCTGTAGGGGTGTAGAGGGAGTAGGGAGTAAAGAGGAGCCTGCGTTGCGCGGGTTATAAAGCGTTGTAGCATGTGGCGTTGGGGAGTGAAGGAAGTTGAGGAAGTCGAAGAAGCAGGAGAAGAAATATTATTTAGGGGGGGGGGGGGGGGGGGGGGGGGGGGGGGGGGGGGGGGGGGGGGGGGGGGG